>CAYUPA010000018.1:0-13896 GCA_964446565.1 uncultured Lachnospiraceae bacterium | reverse complement strand
TATGGCGTCATTAAGGAGGAACTGCTCATCATCAAGTCCAAGTACGGCGATCCGCGGCGGACGTATATCACCCTCGAAGAGGGCGAGATCAATGAGGAGGATCTGATAAAAAACGAGCTTATCGTAGTCACAATGACAAGCCTCGGCTACATCAAGCGGACCTCGCTCGATATGTACCGCAGCCAGAACCGCGGAGGGAAGGGGATCAAGGGCATTGAAACGCGGGACGGCGATTATGTAAAACAGCTGTTCATTACGTCGACCCACGATGATCTGATGTTCTTTACGAACCGCGGCAAGGTTTACCAGATGAAAGCCTACGAGATTCCCGAGGCCGGCCGCGCGGCCCGGGGCATCGCCATTGTCAATCTCCTGAGCCTGCCGGGCACGGAAAAGGTGACGGAGATCGTCCAGATGAAGGCGGACGACGCGGAGGGCTATCTTCTGATGGCCACGAGACAGGGGCAGATTAAAAAGACAAATCTTTCGGAATATGTCAACATCCGTTCCAACGGACTGATCGCGATTTCTCTGCAGGATCAGGATGAGCTGATTGGCGTGAAACGGTCGTCCGGCAAGGACGAGGTGCTTCTGGCGACCCGAAGAGGACAGCTGATCCAGTTCCTTGAGGAGGACGTAAGGCCGACGGGGCGCAGCGCGATGGGCGTTCGCGGCATCAGCCTTGCCCCGGATGACGAGGTCATCGGAATGCAGCTTCGAAGCGAAGGGGACGAGGTGCTCGCGGTCACAGAGAACGGAATGGGCAAGCGAACCTCGATCGACGAGTTTTCCATCCAGCGCCGCGGCGGCAAGGGCAATCTGTACTACCGTCTCACCGGGAAGACCGGCGAGGTTGTCGGCTTTAAGGTTGTGAAGCCGGAGCAGGAGCTGATGCTGATTACGAGCAGCGGCATCATCATCCGCATGAAGATTGCGGATATTTCGCAGATCGGGCGCGTAACCTCCGGCGTGAAGCTGATGAGTCTGGAGAAAGACGTCCGCGTCGTCAGCGTAGCGATGATTCAGGAAGAGGAAGTCGAAGACGACAAGGGCGGCGAAAGCGCGTATGACGGCGAAACGGACGAAAACGGCGAAAATGACGAAATCGGCGACGGCGGACCGGAGAGCGGGATGCTGAATCTGGATTTTGAAGACGAAGACCCGGAGGCCTGAACAAGGCGGGAGGACGCGCCATGAGTAAAAAAAGAACGCCACGCATCATAACGGCGGTCATTCTGCTGTTCGGTTTCGCGGTCCTTGTGGGTCCTGCGGCCCGGGCCGGGGAGATCAAGGCCGAGGATACGTCGGATACGGCGGATAAATACGCGGCGGTCGAACTGTTAAACGGCGTGCGGTCCCAGATGGGCCTTCCCGCGCTGACGCAGTCCGCCGCGCTGCATAACATGGCCAGGAACCACAGCCGGTATATGCGGAGCGCCCGCCTTATCACCTTCGAGGAGCTTACGGAGGATTCGTATTATACCGGAGCCTATCCGATGGACAGGGCGCGGTACTGCGGCTATACCGGCGATTATGTAACCGAGTATGAGAATCGGCGGATGTCGACGTATTCGCAGTACGTTTCGTGGTGCCTGCGCGATCCGTATGAGAGGCAGGCCCTTTTGAGTCCGGGATATGTGCAGATCGGCTTCGGATATGAGGAAAACTATTACTGCATGGCGCTCGGCGGACAGAGCAGTCCTTCGATGGACGGGAAAATTCTGACCTATCCGTACGCGGGCGCGCAGAATGTCGGCATGGTGACGGCGGCGGAACTCAGCCGGATCCCCGCGGACCTTTCGGCGGTCATGCCCGAGTCGATCGGGCTTCCGGTCTCGGTTCGCTATTACCGCGCCGCGCCCTCATCCCTTCATTTTGAAAATGTGAACGTCCGTATGATGAATACCCGCACGCAGCAGCCGGTGGAGATTTTCATCGCGGCGCCGCAGGATGCGGAGGGGGAGCCGGGCACGCTGATCCTTTTTCCGGCAGGGCCTTATCAGGCCAATACGCGGTACGACGTGGAAGCGTCCTTTGAAGTCTGGGACGGCGAAAATCAGGTCGACGCGGTGTCCGAGCAGTGGTCGTTTACGAGCGCCGGCCCGGAGTATGTCGGCGAGGTGCACCGCTGGGAAGCGATCCTCGGTCTTGCGAACGCGGTGAAACTCCCGCTTGCGGAGCCGGACGAGCTGGATGAAAGTCTGATCTTTGAGGATATGCCGCTTACAGACGAATGGAAGGATGCCTTCTACGCGGTGTACAGGCTCCGGGCGGACGGCGTTTTAGAGGAAGAAGGAACCGCGTTTGATCCGGAAGGTTATACAACCCGGGAGCAGGCGGCGGTCTGGCTGATGCAGATTCTCGCGGCCTACGTGCCGCAGCTTCTTGAAAAGACGGAACTCAACTATCAGGATACGTTCGAGGATATCAACCGGTGCGGCGACGAGGCGCGGGACCGCGTCCAGCTTGCGTATCAGCTTGGATTTATCAAGGATCAGGGCGGCGGTATCTTTAATCCGCAGGTGCAGATTACACGGGCGGAAATGGACGAGATTACGGAAAAAGTGCGCAGAACCGTCCACATCGTCTGGGCAGACGAAGAGGAAAGCGAAGAACCGGGCGAAGGCGGGAACGGTGAATCCGGCGAAAGCGAAAGCGGGGAACCGGACGAAAGCGGGAGCGGAGACCCGAATGAGGGCGACAGCGGGGACGGGGACCGCCCGCAGGCGGGAATCCGTCCGAAAGAGAGAACGAAAACATAAAAACTGAAAACAGGAATCCGTCCGAAAAGAAAACGGAAACATAAAAACCGAAAGCGGGAATCCGTCCGAAAAGAAAACGGAAAACGAAAGGAAACAGCCGTGAAGACGGCAAAACGGAGGAACGATGACGAATTTGGAAGAGGCGCTCCGCCTGCACGCGGAGTGGAAAGGAAAGCTGTCCGTGGAGTCCAAGGTCAAGGTGGATTCCGCGGAGGCGCTGGCGCTCGCCTATACGCCCGGCGTCGCGGAGCCGTGCAAAAAGATTCATGAGGATCAGGAGGCGGCGTATACCTACACGATGAAAGGGAACACCGTCGCGGTCGTAACGGACGGGACCGCGGTGCTCGGCCTCGGTGATATCGGGCCCAAAGCGGCGCTTCCGGTCATGGAAGGAAAAGCTGTGCTGTTTAAGGAGTTCGCGGGCATCGACGCGTTTCCGATCTGTCTCGATACCAAAGACCCGGACGCCATCGTGGAAACGGTAAAGAGGATTGCGCCCGGCTTTGGCGGCATCAATCTGGAAGATATCGCCGCCCCGCGCTGCTTTGAAATCGAGCGCCGTCTGATTAAAGAACTGGACATCCCGGTGTTTCACGACGATCAGCACGGCACCGCGATCGTCGTGCTGGCGGCGCTTACGAACGCGCTTACCGTAACCGGCAAACGCAAAGAAACTGTGCGCGTGGTGGTAAACGGCGCCGGCTCCGCCGGCATCGCGATTGCAAGGCTGCTGCTTGAAGCGGGTTTTGCCGACGTCGTGCTGTGCGATAAGGCGGGCATTTTAGCGCCCGATACGCCCGGGATGAACTGGGCGCAGAAAGAGATGACCGCCCTGACCAACAAGACGGGACTTCGCGGCGGCCTTGCGGAGGCAATGGAAGGAGCGGATATTTTCGTCGGGGTATCGGCGCCGGATATCGTAACGCCGTCGATGGTTGCCTCGATGAGGAAGAACGCGATCGTTTTCGCCATGGCCAATCCCGTGCCGGAGATCATGCCGGACCTGGCGAAGCAGGCCGGCGCCGCCGTTGTCGGAACCGGACGGTCGGACTTCCCGAATCAGATCAATAACGTGCTGGTTTTTCCGGGATTGTTTAAGGGGGCGCTTGCGGCCCGCGCGCGGATTACGGAAACGATGAAACTCGCCGCGGCCTCGGCCCTTGCCTCGCTCGTTCCTTCGGAGGAGCTTTCGCCGGAGCGCGTGATTCCGCAGCCCTTCGATCCCCGGGTGCCGGCGGCCCTTGCGGACGCGGTGCTGCATTCGCTGTAAATGACAAATTCAGACTTTTGCGCAGGAGGAGGAAATGAAGATGGCTCGAATTTTAGCGTTGGATTCCGGAACGACCAGTGTGCGCGCACTGATTTTTGATGAAACGGGCCGGACGCTGGGCATGTGTCAGGAGGAACTTCATCAGTCGTATCCGCAGCCCGGCTGGGTGGAGGAGGATCCGCAGGAAATCTGGGACAGGCAGATTCATGCGGCCGCGTCCGTGCTTGACCGCCTGTCCCTCAAGGCGGAAGAGGTTGACTGCATCGGGATCACCAACCAGCGGGAAACTCTGGTCGCGTGGAATAAAAACACGGGCGAGCCGGTATATCCCGCGATAGTCTGGCAGTGCAGGCGGACGGAGGAATACTGCGGACAGCTTGCCGAGCGCGGGCTTACGGACTGGTTTCAGAGCAGAACCGGCCTCGTGCCGGACGCCTATTTCTCCGCGACCAAGGCGGGATGGATTCTGAAAAACGTGCCGGGCGCCCGTAAGATGGCGCAGGACGGCGATCTCCTTTTCGGGACAATCGATACGTGGCTGATGTGGAAGGCGACGGACGGCGGAACGTTCGCTACGGATTATTCCAACGCGAGCCGCACGATGCTCTTCAACATTCATACGCTCGGCTGGGACCCGGAAATTCTCGATTTCTTCCATATTCCGGCGCACTGTCTCCCGAAACCGATGGAGAGCGGGTCGGACTTCGGAACGATGCGGTCCCATTGGCTCGGCGCCGCGATTCCGATTGCCGCCGTGCTCGGCGATCAGCAGAGCGCCCTCTTCGGCCAGCGCTGCTTTGAAAAGAGCGACGCGAAATGCACTTACGGTACGGGCGCGTTTATTCTGGCGAATATCGGAGACCGTCCCGCCCTGTCAAAGGAAGGGCTTTTGACGACGGTTGCCTGGGGTTATAAAGGAACGGTCAGCTACGCGTTTGAAGGCAGCATTTTCATGGCCGGCGCCGTCGTCCAGTGGCTGCGGGACAATTTAGGCGTTCTTAAAAACGCCGCGGATTCGGAAGCGATGGCGCAGGCGGTTTCAAGCAGTGACGGCGTTTATTTTATGACCGCGTTTCAGGGTCTTGGCGCCCCATGGTGGCAGAATGGCCGCAGAGCCTGCATTTATGGGATGAGCCGCAAAACGAATGTGAATCATATCGTCCGCGCTGCTCTCGAGAGCGTCGGCTACCGCGTGAAGGACGTCGTCGGCGCGATGGAGCGCGAGATGGGGCTGCCCTGCAAAGTCCTGCGCGTCGACGGCGGCATGACGGCAAACCGCTTTATGATGCAGTTTCAGAGCGATATTCTGCAGATTCCCGTCAGCAAAAGCGTAAATCCGGAGGTCACGGCGATGGGCGCCGCGTTTATGGCCGGCCTGATGAAAGGCGTCTGGGAAAGTCCGCAGGCGCTTAAGGAAAAAATGGATGCGGCGGAGGAGCGGTACTACCCGATCATGCACGCGGAAGAAGCGGCAAGGCTCTATGACGGCTGGCTGAAACTGCTTTGAAACGTAAAAAAAGCGGTTTGACGTCTGCGAAAGAAGGCTCTGCGGGGGAAGATAAGATTGCACAGCCTGCCATAAACCGTTTAACAGGGAGCGGGACGCTATGAAATTTATCCATATAGCCGATCTCCACCTCGGGAAAAAGGTGAACGAATTTCCGATGCTGGACGATCAGCGGTATATTCTGGACCGCATTTTGCAGATCGCTGCGGAGGAGGCGCCGGACGGGCTGTTGATTGCGGGCGACGTATACGATAAGCCGGTGCCGTCCACGGAAGCGGTGCAGCTTCTGGATGATTTTCTGACGAAACTTGCCGCCCTGTGCGAATCCGTTTTTATTATAAACGGCAACCACGACAGCGCGGAGCGGCTTTCGTTCGCGTCGCGGCTCATGAAGGACCGCGGCGTTTATTTCGCGCCGGTGTTTACCGGAACGCTCGAGCCGGTTCAAATCGAAAAAGGGGGCGTAAAGGCCGCGGTCTATATGCTCCCCTTTCTCAGGCCCGCGCAGGTGCGTCCCTTTTACCCGGGGGAAACGACAGACAGCTATACGGACGCCGTTTCCGCTGTGCTGAAAAACACGCCGCGCAGGACGGATGCGTGGAATATCCTGATTGCCCATCAGTTCGTAACGGGAGCGGCCCGCAGCGAATCCGAGGACCTTGCGGTCGGCGGCATCGATAACGTGGACGGAGCCGTTTTCGAAGGGTTTGACTATGTTGCGCTGGGGCACCTTCACAGGGCGCAGGCCGTAGGACGCGAAACGCTGCGTTATGCGGGAGCGCCGCTTCCCTATTCCTTTTCCGAAGCGCGGGATGAAAAATCGCTTACGGTCGTTGAACTAAACGACGCGGTCCGCGTGCGGACCGTGCCGCTTAAACCCCTGCGCCGGATGCGGGAATTACGCGGCTCCTACATGGAACTGGTCTCCAAACGCTTTTATCAGGACGTCCCGACCGGGGATTATATGCACATCACGCTCACCGACGAGGAGGACGTGCCGGACGCGCTTGCGAGGCTCCGCACGGTCTATCCGAACATCATGCGCCTTTCCTACGATAACGCGCGGACGCGGAGAAATCAGGCGGTCGGGAGCGCCTCCGTGCCGTACGGCAGGTCGCCTCTCGAACTGCTGAACGAGATGTACTGTAAACAGAACAACGAACCGATGAGCGCGGAGCAGCGCGCGTTTGCGGAACGGCTTGTGCGGGAAATCTGGGAAGGCGGTGCGGAATGAGGCCGACACATCTGGTGCTTTCCGCGTTCGGTCCGTATGCAGGCCGGACGGAGATCGATATGAACGCCCTCGGGGACCGGGGGCTTTATGTCATAACCGGCGATACCGGAAGCGGCAAGACAACGATTTTCGACGCGATTGCCTACGCGCTGTACGGCGAACCGAGCGGCGAGGTGCGCGAGGCCGGTATGCTTCGAAGCCAGTACGCCCCGCCCGCTGTGCCGACCTATGTGGAGATGGATTTCCAGTACCGAGGCCAACTGTACCACGTGCGCCGCAGCCCCGAATATGAGCGGCAGAAAGCACGGGGAAGCGGGACGTCCAGGGCGCCCGCCGAGGCGGAACTGGTCTTTCCGGACGGCCATATCGTGACCAAAAACAGGGAAGTGACCCGGGCGGTCGTGGACCTGCTCGGACTGGACCGGCGGCAGTTTGCGCAAATCGCGATGATCGCGCAGGGCGATTTTTTGAAGCTCCTTCTGGCCAAAACCGAGGACCGCAGCCGGATTTTCCGGGAAATCTTCGATACCGGACGCTATCAGATGCTTCAGGAGCGTCTCCGCGCCGAAGCGGCGGATCGTAGAGAACGGTATGAAGAGCTTCAAAAACGGCTGAGACAGGAGACGGAGGCGCTTTCACTTCCGGAAGGACTGGAAGACGAGGCGATTCCCCGCTGGATCGCGGATTGTCTGGAGGAAAATCAAAAGCGGCAGGCGGAGGCCGCCGTAAAGACGGCGGAGGCGGGAAACCGGATTGCCGTTCTGGACCGGCGGATCGGGAAGGAGAAGGCCGACGCCCTTGCGCGGGCGGAACTCAGGGAAACACGGCAGTGGCTTGCGGACAATCAGGAAAAGCTTGAACAGCTGCGGGTGCATAAGGAGGAGGAAGAGGCCCGGGAACCGCTCTATCAGCAGCTTCTTGCCCGTCTTGGCGCGCAAAAGGAAAAACTTCCGCTCTATGAAGAACGCGGAAGTCTGTATCTGCAGGATGAAAACGCGCGAAACGAAAAGAGCCGGCTTCTCGATGAAAAACAGCGGAAAGAGAAGGAGAGGGACGATCTGACGCTGCGCCTGCAAAAAGCAAAGGCGGAACTTGAAACGCTCAGCCTCGCGCAGGCGGAGCAGGCACAGATGGAAGCGGACGCGCGGGCCTTACAGGCGCGCGAGAAGGAGCTCGATCTCGTAATACAGCGGTTTAACCAGTATGAAATGCTGAAAGAGCGGCTCGAGAAAAAACAGAGACAGTACCGGCAGGCGGCCGATAAGGCGGACCAAAGGCGGCGGTATGCGGACGCCCTGCGCAGACGCTTTCTTGACGCGCAGGCCGGAATCCTTGCGCAGACGCTGATTGAAGGGGAAAAATGCCCGGTCTGCGGGTCGCTGCATCATCCGGAGCCAGCGGCGCTGTTGCCGGACGCGCCCGATAAGGAGACCGTCGAGGCGGCGGAGAACGCTTCGGACGAGGCGGGAAAGGCCGCGCAGACTTTAAGCGCGGAGGCCGCGGCGCTTGCGGGGCAGATTCAGACGGCGGAAGAGCGGATTCGGGAAAGCTGCGCGCTGGACGAAGCGGCTTCGTATATCGCGGCGGAAACGGCCCGGAACCGTGAAGAGGCAGCGCGCCTTGCCGGACGGCAGGCGGAGCTGAAACGAAAACAGGAGCGCAGGGCGGAACTCGAAGGCGGCATTCCGAAAGCACAGACACGTCTTCAGGAAGCGGAGCGGCGCATTACGGAGCTTACAATGCGGATGACCCGGCTTGCCGCCGAAGAGGACGGGCGCGGAGAACGGCTCGCCGCGCTTAACGCGCAGCTGCAGTACGGGTCCGCGGAGGAAGCGGAGCGGGCCGTCCGGAACCTGAACGAGCAACTGAGGGAGATGGAGCAGGCGCTAAGCCGGGCAAGGCGGGACGCGGAGCAGATGGAGAGACAGATCGCGGAAAAGAGGGCCGTCGCGGCCTCCCTGGAGGAACGGCTCCGGGGAAGCGAAACAACGAATCTTGCCGCGCTTGAGGACGAGCGGAACAGGATGGAAGAGTCGCGTTCCGTCCTGCTGCAGAAGCAGCAGGATTTGCAGGAAAAGCAGCGCGTTTTCGGCAGGGCGCAGAAGACGGTCGAAAGTCTCCTTCGCGAAAGCGCGGAAACGGAAGCCCAGTACCGCTGGGTGCGCGCGCTGTCCAATACCGCGAACGGTACGATTCCCGGCAAGGATAAGATCATGCTGGAAACCTATGTACAGACGGCATATTTTGACCGCATTCTGCGAAGGGCGAATCTGCGCCTGATGACGATGAGCGGCGGCCAGTATGAGCTGATTCGCAGGGGCAGCGCGGAAAATCAGCGCAGTCAGAGCGGCCTCGAGATGGATGTGATCGACCATTACAGCGGAACGCGCCGCAGCGTGAAAACCCTCTCCGGCGGCGAATCGTTTAAGGCGTCCCTCTCGCTCGCTCTCGGGCTTTCGGATGAAATCCAGTCCGCGGCCGGCGGGATTCAGCTGGATACGATGTTTATCGACGAGGGCTTCGGGTCGCTCGACGAGGAGTCGCTCGATCAGGCGCTGCGGGCGCTGCAGTCCCTTACGGAAGGGAAGCGTCTGATCGGGATCATTTCGCATGTCACAGAGCTGAAGGAGCGGATCGACCGGCAGATTTTGGTGCGGAAGGAGCGGAGCGGCGGCAGTACGCTTACGATTCGCACGGGAGACTAAAGCGGCGGCAGTACGCTTACGATTCGCACGGGAAACTGAAGCGTCGGCGGAAAATGCTTCGGCCCCAAAGCTCCCGGCCTCCCAAAGGACGGCGGCGGAACCGCTGCGTCCGCAAAAGCCGCGGCTCAGTTTTTAAGCGCCTGAATCGGAGCCGGGATATGCCCGCCGCGATGGATGAAACGGGCGGGCGACAGGGTGCTGACTTTCATAATCGGGCCATATCCCAGAAGGCCGCCGAAATTCAGCTCTTCGCCGGCCTTTTTCCCGATGGCGGGGATGACGCGGACCGCCGTCGTCTTCGAGTTGATCATGCCGATTGCCGCTTCATCCGCAATGAGGGCGGAAATGACCTCGGCGGGCGTATCGCCGGGAATTACAATCATGTCAAGTCCGACGGAGCAGACCGCGGTCATGGCTTCCAGTTTCTCAATGCTGAGAGCGCCGGAGCGCGCGGCGTCGATCATACCGGCATCCTCGGAAACCGGAATGAAAGCGCCGGAAAGGCCCCCGACCATGGAAGAGGCCATGACGCCGCCTTTTTTTACGGCGTCGTTGAGCAGAGCCAGCGCCGCCGTGGAGCCGCAGGCGCCGCATTGCTCAAGCCCGATCTCTTCCAGAATGTGCGCGACGGAATCCCCGACGGCCGGCGTGGGCGCAAGCGAAAGGTCGACGATGCCAAACGGCACGCCGAGACGGCGCGAGGCTTCCGAGCCGACAAGCTGGCCCATCCGCGTAATCTTGAACGCGGTTTTTTTGATGATATCGGCAATCTCCGTAATGTTTTTATCTTTCCCGTTCCGCGCCAGGGCGGAACGAACGACGCCGGGACCGGAAACGCCGACGTGAATAACGGCGTCCGGTTCGCCCGTGCCATGAAAGGCGCCTGCCATAAACGGATTGTTCTCCGGCGCGTTGCAGAGGACGACGAGTTTGGAGGCGCCGATACAGTCGCGGTCCTGTGTGATCGAGGCGGCTTTAAGGACAAGACGGCCCATGATCTCCACGGCGTCCAGATTGATGCCGGCCTTGGTGGAGCCGACGTTGACCGAGGCGCAGATGTGCTCGGTTTCGCTGAGAGCCTCCGGAATCGCTTCCATGAGTTCCCGGTCGCCGGCGGAAAAGCCGCGATGCACCAGAGCGGAAAAGCCGCCGATGAAATTGACGCCGATCGCCCGGGCGGCTTTTTCCAGGACGAGGGCATAGGACACCGGATCGCCGCCGCTTGCGCCCGCAAGCAGCGCGATGGGCGTGACGGAAAGCCGTTTGTTGATGATCGGAATCCCGTATTCCTTTTCGATTTCCTCGCAGACCGGGACGAGGCGCTCCGCGGTGCGCGTAATCTTTTCGTAGATTTTATCGCAGGAACGCCGGATATCGCTGTCCGCGCACTGCAGGAGGGAAATCCCCATTGTGACGGTGCGGATATCGAGATTTTCCTCATGGATCATGGTGATGGTCTCTAAAATATCGTTCGTGTTGATCATGGCGTCTCCTAAATGCGGTGCATGGAGTTGAAAAGGTCCTCGTGCATGACATGGATTACGTACCCCATGTCCTTTCCAAGATTCTCCATACGGTCGATCATGGCGGAGAAGCTGCAGGTCAGCGCGCCGATATCGACCATCATAATCATAGCGAACAATCCCTGCATAACGGTTTGCGAAACGTCGACGACGTTGGCGTTGACCGCGGCGCATTCGCCGCAGACTTTGGCGAGCACGCCGACGGTATCTTTTCCTGTTACCGTAATCACAGCCAGCATGGCAATTCTCTCCTTGTATGTTTTTAAGGGCGGCGGATGCCGCTTTTTTGCATTTGGTCGATATTGAAGGGCGGCGGGCGCCGCTTTTTTTGAATTCGGCCGATATAGAAGGGCAGATGCCGCTCCGTCAGAATTTCACAACAAATATCCTTTAACGGTCAGAAGTTCGGCCATCAGAACGGCGCCGCCTGCCGCGCCGCGCAGCGTATTATGGGAGAGGCAGACGAATTTGATGTCATATTGACTGTCCGGACGAAGACGGCCGATCGAAACGGCCATTCCGTTTTCCAGTTCGCGGTCGAGCCTTGCCTGCGGTCTGTCGTTTTCCTCAAAATAATGCAGAAATTGTTTTGGAGCGGACGGAAGGCCGAGTTCCTGCGCCGGCCCCTTGTACTCCGCCCAGATTTTTTTGATTTCCTCGAGAGGCGGCTTTTTTTCAAATGAGGCGAATACGGCGGCGGTATGGCCGTCGCTTACCGGAACGCGCAGACACTGCGAGGTGATCAGAGGCGTAACGGCGTCTACGATACGGCCGTCTTCGATGCGGCCCCACAGCTTTAGCGGCTCCTGTTCGCTCTTTTCCTCCTCGCCGCTGATAAAAGGAATGACGTTATCGATGATTTCAGGGAAGGTTTCAAACGTCCTGCCCGCGCCGGAGATCGCCTGATAGGTGCAGGCGAGCACCGCTTTTAATCCATAGATATCCTTTAACGGATGCAAAGGAGGAACATAGCTTTGCAGGGAACAGTTTGACTTTACGGCGATAAAGCCCTTCTTCGTGCCAAGGCGTCTGCGCTGCGCCGGGATGACCGCGGCGTGATCCGCGTTGATTTCGGGTACGATCATCGGAACGTCCGGCGTATGGCGATGCGCGGAGTTGTTGGAAATCACCGGAATTTCCGCTTTCGCGTAGGCCTCTTCCAGCGCGCGGATCTGATCCTTTGGCATGTCGACCGCGCAGAAGACAAAATCAACCTTGTTTTTTATGGAACTGATATCGGAGGCGTCTAAGACCACCATGCCGGCCATGGATTCGGGGACCGGTTTTTTCATGGCCCAGCGTCCGCTTACCGCTTGAAGGTATGTTTTGCCGGCACTGCGGGGGGAGGCGGCGAGCGCGGTTACATGAAACCAGGGATGATTTTCGAGAAGAGTCGCAAAGCGCTGGCCGACCATGCCGGTTGCGCCGATGATGCCAACATTCAAACTGTACATAGATTGAAATCTCCATTCTTTGTCGCATATAGGGGCGTTTTATTTGCCCGTGTCTATATTATAGGCAGTTTGCGGGCCTGTGTCAAATGGTTCCGGGCGGGGAGGGTCAGGCGCGGATTCCGCCATGGCGCGGCGCCACGGCAGGCATGACGGCGGAAGACGGCAGGCCTGAATTCGGTCAGATAAGCGTCTGAATGGAGTTTTCCGTAAAATCAATCCTGCGGGTTTCAATCTGTCCCCCATGGGCAACGCGGAAGGTGCAGGTATCCACGCCCTGAACGGTGATTCCTCCTTCGGCCGAAAGAACTTCGCCGTCCTCGTCGCAGCACCAGGCCGCCGTATCGCCGCTTACCACGATTTTCAGCATTGTACCCCACGGAACATCCACGGAATAGACGGTACTGCCGATGCGCAGCCTTGCGGTGTGCGGCGTATCCTCCGGATGGAACCAGTCGATCGCGAGCACGTAGTAGTGGCGGCTGCCGTCCGGCTGCGCGTAAACGGTAAACTGCACATTTTCGTCCGTTTCCATGTAGCTTGGCTCCTCCTTCAGCGTTTCCCGCGTGATACGGTCCAAAATCATCCGGAAGGCATCGCTTACGGCGGGATCGGCGACATAGGAGGTCGTGTTGATAAAGTAGACGACCCCCTTTCCGGAGCGGGTGCGGGTCACGAGAGGAAGACCCTCGTCCGTTTTAAGGACCGTTTCGCTTTCCGGGGTCCCGGCGCCCACATAAACCCTCCGGCCTTTTACGTGCTGCAGCGTAAATTCCGGCTTTCCGGCAAAAGCAGTGATGAACGGATGCGCGAGATAGTCGTGATCCAGAGAGACGACCCGTGCGCGTTCGGTCGTTACGGAAAGCTGCGGCCAGCCGATCAACAGCGTGCCGCCGCCGCGCACATAGGCTTCCAGCTTATTAAGATCTTCCGGTTCGGCACGGTTGTAGCCGATCATCGCGACCGTGCGGTACGCGTCGTATCCGGACGCCTCGATGGGAACGATATCGATGTTGCCGTGCGGCGTACCGGTGTAGAATCCAACAGGACCGGTCAGACAGGGATGCCTGTAAATCGAGTCCTGGACGCTCAGCGGATAGTAGTAGTCGATCAGGTCCCAGCTTTTTTCCGGATCTGCCATCGGAAAGTCAGGACGCCCCCAGACGTTTTCCCGTCCAAAGATGCGCCAGCCGTCGTAGCGTCCCTGCAGAAACGCGATCGGCGTGTAGAAAGAGCCGGAACGGGTATGCGAAGAAACGTAACGGTAGAAGTCCTGCTGCTGTTTCAAATGCATCGTACAGGCTTCGCTGAAACGGTGATGCCCGGCGTAGTATTCTTCCATGTGCCACAGACCTTCCTCCGTATTGATCTCCGTCAGGCCCTGCATGTAGGAAACATATAGTGCCAGCCGGTAGCGGCGGTAACGCACGTCTGTATCGTGCGG
>CAYUPA010000017.1:1583-14595 GCA_964446565.1 uncultured Lachnospiraceae bacterium | reverse complement strand
GGTGGTTTTGGAACAGGTCGCCCAAATGGCGTATTTTACCATGTCCCTCAAGAACCTTTGCGATAAAAAGAATTCTGCAATGCAGAATTCTGCAATGCAAAATGAACTTTTGGACAAGCATTACCTTCGCAAGCATGGGGCGCATGCCTATTATGGTCAGGACGGAACCCGCTCTGGGTGAAGATTCCAGATTCTGTTATCTTTTCGCGGCGAAGAGCAGGGAGGCTCACGCAGGGGAGACGCCGCGGCCCGCGGCGAAAAAGAGCGGCAGCCGGCGTTTTCGCTTTTTATGGCTTTTAGAGGAAAAAGAAAGATATAAAGGATAAAACTTTCCATAAACGCTGCGGCGCAGTATATTGATAAGGGTAAGGATTATTGGAATATCCTTGCTGCTGCCTGTTGCGCGGACGTCAGTTTCGACTGGCGTTCTTTTTTTGAAGGAAAAATCCGGCAAAACGAAAGGAATTTGCAATATTGCAGGCCGTACGTTTTAATGATAAAATAGGAACGCGGCTGGAGGATATGCGCCGCGGGCGCGTTGCGGAAAGGACTGTGAAGAAATTGGCGATCAATGTGCATTTGTCCGCTTTCGACGGACCTTTGGATCTGCTGCTGTATCTGATTGAGAAAAACCGGCTCAGCATTTACGATATTCCGATTTTCGAGATTACGCAGCAGTTTCTCGCGTATCTGAAGGAATGGGAAAGCCTCAATATGGACATTGCCAGCGAATTCATTGTGATGGCGGCGACGCTCATCAATATCAAGGCGCGGATGCTTATGCCGTCTCAGAAGACGGAAGACGGGGAGGAAGAGGACCCGAAAGAGGTTCTGGTCCGGCGCCTTGCCGAATATCAGAGCTACAGGCAGGCGGCGCAGGCCTTACGAAAATCGCTGCTTGCGCCGGACCGCCAGATTTTGTGCCGAGGCCCGGAAACGATCCGGGGAGAGCGGCCCGTGCCGCCCGCCGGCGAGCTGCTGAAGGGTCTTTCTCTCGAGCAGCTGTATGCGCTGTATGAACGCGCGCTCGCCGGCAAACGGGAAAGCTACGACGCGGTACGAAGTTCTTTCCGATCGGTTGAGAGGGACGTTTTCCCGCTGGAGGAGAAAATCGACGCCCTTTCCCGTATGCTGGAAATCCTGCGAAGGGTCAGCTACTTCAATCTGCGCGAAAGCAGCCGCTCCAAAGCGGAAGCGATCACGTTTTTTCAGGCGATGCTGGAACTGAGCCGCATGAATCTTGCAACCTTATCGCAGGACGGCGAGTTCGGCGATATCATTATGAAACCGAAACAAGAGGGAATCCAATATGAATCCCAGTATGAATCCCAATTTGAATCCCAATATGAATCCGATGGATGAACGGCGCAGGCTGCGGGTGATCGAGGCGATGCTGTTCGCCTCGGGCGATCCGGTGTCCGTCGAATCGATGGGGGATGCGCTTTCGATTTCGAAGGACGAGGTGATACGCTGCTGCGAGGCGCTTCGGGAAGAATATGAAAGGGAAGAGCGCGGGATGCAGATTCTGCGCCTCGAAAACACCTATCAAATGACGACCCGTCCCGCTTATTACGAGGAGGTCCGGCGGCTCTACCGCACAGAGGAAAAGGCGGCGCTGTCGGAAACGCAGATCGAGACCCTCGCCATCATCGCGTACAGACAGCCCGTTACGAAACAGGAGATCGAAGATATTCGCGGCGTTCGCTCCGACGCGGTGGTGAACCGCCTGCTGGAATACGGCCTGATTATGGAGAAGGGCCGGAAAAAGGCGCCGGGGCGGCCCATTCTGTTCGGAACGACCCCCGCCTTTTTGCGGGCGTTTCAACTGGACAGCCTGAAAGACCTGCCGCACAGGAACGAGGTGGAGGCGTCGTACAGGAACGAGGAGGAGGCGTCGCACAGGAACGAGGCGGAGGCGTAAAGAGGAACGATCATGGAAAGCGAACGGCTGCAGAAATTTATGGCGGAAGCGGGAGCCGGTTCCCGCCGCCGCTGCGAAGAATGGATTCTTGACGGACAGGTTCGGGTGAACGGACAAGTCGTCCGCGAACTGGGAACCCGGGTGGACCCGGAGCGGGATGAGGTCGTCTTTCGCGGGAAGACGCTTTTTTTGCCGGAGAAAAAGGTGACGGTCGCTCTTTATAAGCCGGCGGGCTATATTACGACCGCGAAGGATCAGTTCGGGCGGCCGCAGGTCACGGAGCTTGTGAAGATTCCGAACGTGCGGCTGTACCCGGTCGGACGCCTCGATTACCAGACGACCGGTCTTCTGCTGCTCACCAACGACGGGGAGCTTGCCTGCGCGCTGACGCATCCGAAGCATCATATAGCGAAATGCTATCAGGCGGTCCTGAAAGGACGGATTCAGCCGGAAGACGTGAAGCGCCTTTGCGAAGGGGTCCTCCTCGAGGACGGCTATACGACGGCGCCCGCCGAGGTGCGCCTCCTCGGCCCCTTAGGAAGGGACAGCCGGATCGAGATTACAGTGTACGAAGGGAAGAATCATCAGATCCGCAAAATGGCGCGCGCGGTCGGCCATCCGGTGCTTCGTCTAAAGCGCGTCCGCGTCGGGAACATCGGACTGCAGGGCCTGAAGGAGGGCGAATACCGCGAACTCACAGAACAGGAACTGGCAGAGCTTCGGCGGAGCCTTTCATAAAAAGTTCAAAATTCGGCGCTTGTAAATTGCCGCAATTCCAGTATAATTAGAAAAGACCGTATCGGACAAGAGGAGAAGGGGCATGAACCAGTCGAGCGACGCGCTGAAACGGATTCGCGAGCGGTTTCCGCATTTGAGCAGGGGGCAGAAGATGCTTGCGAATTACATTCTGGAACACTATGACAAGGCGGTGTATTTAACCGCTTCCCATCTCGGAGAGCTCGTCGGCGTCTCGGAATCCACGGTGGTCCGGTTCGCCAATGAACTGGGGTACGACGGATATCCGGGCCTGCAGAAATCGCTGGAAGAGCTGGTGAAAACGCGCCTTACGACCCTGCAGAGACTGGAAGTTTCCAAGGAACGGGTGAACCGGGATCACATTCTGAGCTCCGTTCTGCAGTCGGACAGGGAGAACCTCAAGGCCACGCTCGAAAATGTCAGCGAAACGGAGTTCCGGCACGCGGTCGATCTTTTGAAACAGGCGCGCAGAATCTATATACTGGGCGTTAGAAGCTGTGCGGCCCTCGCGAGCTTCCTCGGGTTTTATCTGAACTTTATCATGAGCGATGTCCGTCTGATTCACACAAACAGTGTCAGCGAAACCTTCGAGCAGATGCTGAACGTCGGGCCGCAGGACGTTTTCGTCGGCATCAGTTTCCCGCGATACTCCAAAAGGACGGTCAAGGTGATGGAATTCGCGAAGTCCCGCGGCAGCGCGACCGTGGCGATCACCGATTCCCAGCTGTCGCCCCTCGTCGCCTACGCGGACAGCGTGCTGATGTGTCAGAGCAACATGATTTCCTTCGCGGATTCGCTGGTTGCCCCGCTCAGCGTGATCAACGCGGTGATTGTTGCGCTCAGTCAGGAAAAACAGGGTGAGATTCGGCAGTCGCTTTCAAATCTGGAAACCATCTGGAAAGAATATGACGTGTATGACAGCGCGGATCAGCCGGGCATGAGCTTCATAGAGAAGACGGTATAATGCGGGCGCAGGATGTTATTGTGATCGGAGGCGGCCCCGCCGGCATGACGGCGGCTTCGGAAGCGGCCCGCGCCGGCGCGTCCGTACTGCTCCTTGAACGAAACGAACGGGTCGGGCGCAAGCTGTCCATCACCGGAAAGGGCCGCTGCAATGTGACGAACGCCGCCGGCCTCGAGGTGACGGAAGGAAAGATCGTTTCCAATCCGCGCTTCCTTTTTTCGGCGCTGAGCCGCTTTTCCAACCGGGATGTGATGGAACGAATGGAGAGGCTTGGCGTACCGCTGAAGGTAGAGCGGGGCGGACGGGTCTTTCCGGTCTCTGACAGGGCGCGGGACGTCGCGGACGCGCTCTATGAGGACTGCCTTCATAACGGTGTCCGCTTCCGCCTTGGCGTTCGGGCGCAGGCCGTGCGCCCTTTGGGGCGGCAGTGGCGGATTCTCTCGAAAGAGGCATGTTTTACCGCGGACAGGGTCGTCGTCGCGACAGGCGGCCTCAGCTATCCGGCGACCGGTTCAACCGGCGACGGATACCGTTTTGCGAAAGAGAACGCGCATACGGTCACAGACCCTAAGCCCGGCCTTGTGCCGCTTACTGTGTCGGAGGAATGGCCGCGGGACTTTCGCTGAAGAATATACGACTCGTCATAAAACAGAAAAACCGGCCGCTTTACGAGGATTTCGGCGAGATGCTCTTCACGCATTTCGGCGTTTCCGGGCCGGTGATTTTAAGCGCTTCAAGCCGTCTTCAGCAAAAGACCGCGGGCGGCGGGTATGAGGACGTTACGCTGCATATCGATCTCAAGCCCGCTCTTGCGCCGGAAACTCTGAATAAGCGGCTTCTGCGCGACTTTGAAAAATACGCCCGCAGACAGATGGGCGGGGCGCTGGCGGACCTGCTGCCCAAACGTCTGATTCCGGCCGTTCTGCGTCAGGCGGGGATCAGCCCGGAGCAAAGAGCCCTCGATATGACGAGGGAGCAGCGGAGGCGGCTTGCCGGGACGCTCAAGGACCTTTCCTGCACCGTGACCGGGTGCCGGGGCATGGAGGAGGCCATCATTACGATGGGCGGCGTCGACGTAAGAGAAATCAACCCTTCCACGATGGAGTCCAGACTGGCGCCGGGACTGTATTTTGCGGGCGAGGTTTTGGACGTGGACGCGGTAACGGGAGGGTATAATCTGCAGATCGCGTTTTCAACCGGAGCGGCGGCGGGCCGGGCCGCGGCGGCGGCAAACCGGACGGAAGACGAACGGGAAACGGAGGATGAAGAATGACCATTGCGATCGACGGGCCAGTGGGAGCCGGAAAAAGCACAGCCGCAAAGCTCGCTGCGGAGCGGCTTAAAATTCATTACGCGGATACCGGCGCGATGTACCGGGCGATAGCCTATGGCATGACGGCCTGCAGGCCGCCCGTCGCGGAAAATGAAGAAGCGGTGCGGGCGGCGGCTGAGGCGATGCGGATCGAAGTGCGGTATATCGAAGGCGTTCAGCACGTTTCCGTAAACGGAGAAGATGTGACGGAGAAGATTCGCACGCCGGAAATCGCGCAGGCGGCAAGCCGCTACGCGGCCTATCCCCCGGTACGGGAGAAGGTGCTGTCTCTCGAGCGGGAGATCGCCCGGAACTGGGATGTCGTCATGGATGGACGCGACATCGGAACGGTCGTCCTGCCGGACGCGGATATCAAAATCTATATTACGGCGCAGCCGGCGGAAAGGGCCAGGCGGAGAGCGCTCGAAATGGAGAGCCGGGGCGAGGGTCCGGTAGACCTTGCCTGGATGGAAAAAGAGATTCGGGAACGCGACGAACGGGATATGAACCGGAAGACGGCCCCGCTTGCAAAAGCGGAAGACGCGGTTCTTCTCGATACGACCGGCATGTCGATTGAGTAGGTCGTCGACAGAATCTGCGCTTTGGCCGGGAAGGATTCGCGGTGAACATACAAATTGCCAAAACCGCGGGGTATTGCTTCGGCGTGCGCAACGCGGTCGATATAGCGGAAAAATGCGCAAGGGAGAGCGAAGGGCGGATTTTGTACACGTACGGACCGCTGATTCACAATACGTCCGTAGTCCGTTCGCTGGAGGAAAAAGGAGTAAAAAGCATCGATTCGCTGGATGATCTTAAGGAGGGCGATACCGTGATCATCCGCGCGCACGGCGTCGGGGAGGAAACATACCGGCAGATCGCTGAGAAACGGGCGAAGGTTGTCGACGCAACCTGTCCGAACGTCAGGAAGATTCACAAGATCGTCCGCGAGCAGGAGGATGCCGGCCGTTCCATTCTCATTCTGGGCGACCCGGAGCATCCGGAGGTGAAGGGAATCCGGGGCTGGTGCCGGGGAGAGTGCAGAGTGATCGGCTCGGAGGAAGAACTGGAAGGCCTCGCGCTTTCAAAAGACGCCGCTTACAGTCTGGTCGCGCAGACGACATTTAATCAATATAAATTTCTTAAAATAGTTGAGAACCTGAAAAAAATGGAGTATAATATAAATGTGTTTCCGACTATTTGCAAAGCGACGCAGGATCACCAGCGGGAGGCCGTTGCGCTGTCCGGGCAGGCTGATGTAATGATTATTATCGGTGGGAAGCACAGCTCCAACACGAGAAAGCTGTACGAGTTATGTAAGGAGCATTGTCCGCGGACGTATTTAGTGGAGGATGCCTCCGACCCCCTGCTCGGCCGGATTCGTTCGGAAATGAGAGAGGACTGCAGCATCGCGATTACAGCCGGAGCTTCTACGCCGAATTATATAATGCAGGAGGTCAAGGATAAGATGAGTGAGAACATGAATTCGTTCGAAGAATTGTTCAACGAAAGTTTCAGAGGCGTACACGCGAGAGACATTGTCAAGGGGACCGTCGTACAGGTCACCGACGCGGAGATTGTCTTCAATATAGGATATAAGTGTGACGGGACGATGACGAAAGAGGAATTCGGCGGGACTGACGCGCCTCTTACGGAACAGGTTAAAGAGGGCGACGAGATGGACGTGATGGTCGTCAAGGTCAGCGACAGCGAGGTTACGCTGAGCCGCCGCCGCCTTCTTCAGAACCGCGCGTACGGCGAGCTGGACGAGTCGCTCAATGAGAAGAAGGTTCTAAGCGGCGTCGTTCAGGAAGCGTTCGAGAATGGAATTACGGTGATGTACAAGGGAATCCGGGTCTTCATTCCGGCTTCGCTCGTGGATATTCGCCGCGTTCCGGATTTGAAGACGCTGGTCGGACAGGAGATTCAGTTCCGGGTCATACGTCTGCAGCTGCGCCGCCGCCGTGTTCTGGGCGACCGCCGCAGCGTTCTCGCGGAGGAGAATGCGAAGAAGCGCGAGGAAACGCTGAAGAATCTTCAGATCGGCTCCCGCGTAATGGGGACGGTGAAGACGATCACGAACTACTGCGCCTTTGTCGATCTGGGCGGCATCGACGGGATGCTTCATATTTCCGAAATGGGCTGGAGCATGGTCCGCCATCCGAATCAGGTTCTGAAGGAAGGACAGCAGATCGAGGTCATGGTCAAGGATATGGACCTTGAGAAGAACAGGATTTCTCTTACGACGAAATTCCCGGAAACCAATCCGTGGAACGGCGTGGAAGAGGAGTTCGCCGTCGGTTCGATCGTCGAGGGCAAGGTGGTCCGGTTCGCGGATTTTGGCGCGTTTGTAGAGCTCAAGAAAGGCGTGGATGGTCTGATCCATATCTCGCACCTGTCCCGCAAATTCGTAAAGCAGCCTTCCGACGTCCTCAAGATCGGCGAGACGGTCCGGGCCAAGGTGATCGATCTGAATCTTGAGCAGAAGCGGATTTCCCTGAGCCTGCGCGATATGGAGAACGAGGAAGTCACGGAATACCTGGAAGAGGTTATCGACGAGGACGAACTTGCCGGGGAGGAGATTCCGGAAGAGGCATCATCGTCCGAGACAGAGGCTCTATCTTACGAGACAGAGTCCTCATCTTCCGAAACAGAGATTCCATCTTCCGAAACGGAGACATCAACTTCCGAAACAGAGGCATCACCTTCTGAAACAGAGATTCCATCTTCCGAAACGGAGCCTTCACCTTCTGAAACGGAGATTCCATCTTCTGAAATAGAGATTTCATCTTCCGAAACGGAGGCATCAACTTCCGAAAAATAAAGATTCCATCGTCCGAAAAATAGAAATTCCATCTTCCAAAATGGAGAAGTAAGCGCAGGAGAAGGAGTGAGAATTCCTGCCTTAGCCGGCGCGGCAGTCCGCCTCCGGCGCATCGAATGAATCGTAAAGTGTCCTGAGGTCTTTCAGGACATTTTGTTTACAGGGCTTTTGACGAACGGGAAGCATAAGGAGAAGACGAATCTTTTCAAACGGGAGGCAGCCATGCTGGGACTCACATCGGTTACATTCAGAAATCTGAGAGCGGAAGACATCATCGCGCTTACTGCGGAAGCAGGGCTTGACGGCATCGAGTGGGGAGCGGACGTGCATGTAAAGCCCGGCGATGAGGAAAGGGCGAGGCAGGTCGGAAGGATGACGCGGGAAGCCGGGCTGCGGGTCCTTTCCTACGGGTCGTATCTCAACACAGGACGGACGAAGGAGCCGGAGAAAGAGTTTGAAGCGATTTTAAACGCCGCGCTGTGTCTTGAAGCGCCCATGATCCGCGTCTGGGCCGGTACGATTCCGCCTCGGGAGGCGGGGCCGGAAGACTACGCCGCCGCCTCGTCCCTACTGCGCCGTCTTGCCGAACGGGCCGGTCAGTGCGGAATTCAGGTGAGTACGGAATATCACCGCAGAACGCTGACAGAAACGGCGGACAGCGCGCTGCGCCTTTTGGAGGCGGCGGGAGCGTGCCGCACGTACTGGCAGCCGAACCCGGATATTTCCGAAGAGGCCAATCTCGGAGAGCTGACAAGGATTCAGCCGTATTTGACCAATGTACATGTTTTCTGCTGGGAGGGTTCGCCGGAGACGCGCTTTCCCCTCTCGCACGGCGAGGAAATCTGGCGCAGGTATCTGCGGCAGATTCGTTCGGACCGGAAAGAGAGAAGTTATCTTTTGGAATTCGTAAAGGACGACAGTACGAAACAGTTTCTGGAAGACGCCGCGACGCTTAAACGGTGGTTTTCAGGAAATTATGAGGAGGACGCAGGATGAAAGCGGTATGGATGTCGGGCGAGGGGGAAAAAAGGTTGTTTCAGGTCTATGCGGAGCCGGTTCGCAGAGAGCTTGAAGGGTTCCTTTCCTTTCTGAGGGAACCGGTGACGGACCGGGCGCAGCTGTCGGACCGTCAGGCGGAGCTTTCGGGCGTTTCCTTCATTTTTACGACATGGGGGATGCTGCCCCTTACGGAAGACGAGATCGCGCGGTTTTTCCCGTCTCTGCAGGCGGTTTTTTACGGAGCCGGCACCGTGCAGTATTTTGCGAGGCCGTTTCTTTCGAGGGGAATCCGGGTGTTCAGCTCGGCACAGGCCAACGCCGTGCCGGTCGCGGAATATGCCGTATCGCAGATTATCCTTGCCGGGAAGGGCTTCTATCAGGCGTCCCGCCTGTATAAGGAGCGCCGTCATGCGGAGGCGGCGGCGTACGCGGCGGGGCACTGCGGCAATTACGGAACGACGGTCGGAATCCTCGGAGCCGGCCGGATCGGACAGCTTGTGATCCAGATGCTGAAAGCCCATACGTTTAAGATAAAGGTCTTTGACCCCTTCCTGCCGGACGAGCGGGCGCAGGCTCTTGGCGTACAGAAGTGTGGGCTTGAGGAACTGTTTGCGGACTGCTCGGTCATTTCCAATCATCTCGCGAATAATGAGCAGACGAAGGGAATGTTGAATTATCATTTGTTCGCCCGGATGGCGGACAACGCGACCTTTATCAATACGGGGCGCGGCGCGCAGGTCGTGGAAGAGGACCTTGCGCGCGCTCTTGCCGAGAAGCCGGACCGGACGGCGGTCCTCGATGTGACGATGCCGGAACCGGTGCAGGAGGACAGTCCGTTTTTTACTCTGAAGAATGTGATTCTGACGCCGCACATCGCGGGCAGTATGCGGGACGAGGTCGCGAGACTGGGCGAATACCAGAAAGACGCGTATTTCGCGGTGCGGGACGGAAAGCCGTGTGAGCTTGAAGTGACGCTCCCGATGCTGGAGACGATGGCGTAATCCGATGGCGCTTTTTGGAATCGGCGTGGACTCCGTGGAAATCGAGCGCGTGAAAAGGGCGGCCCGGTCGCAGACGTTTCTGCGCCGGGTTTTCACAGAGGAGGAGCGCCGCTACGCGGAAGAAAAAGGAAATGGCGCGCCGCAGTCGCTCGCGGGCGCGTTTGCGGCCAAGGAAGCGGCGGTGAAAGCGCTTGGCTGCGGATTTCGCGGCTTCGGGCCGGACGATGTGGAAATCCGGCATGACGAAGCGGGGGCGCCCCGGCTGTTTTTCCGCAACGAAGCGAAAGCGTACGCTGAAAGGCGGGGCGCGGGAAAGGCGCTGGTTTCGATCAGTCACGATCAGACGCGCGCCGTCGCGGTTGTCGTTTTGGAAAAGGATTCGGAGGAAGCGTGATGAGAAAGGTTTGTACGGCGGCAAGGATGCGGGAGGCCGATCAGTTTGCCATAGAGAATCTGAAGATTCCGGGCCTTCTGCTCATGGAATCGGCGGCGCGCCGGATCGCCGGGGAGATTGTGACGCGGGCGAAACCGAACGACCGGATTCTGATTCTCTGCGGAGCCGGAAACAACGGCGGCGACGGCTTCGCGGCGGCCCGAATGCTGAAACAGGCGGGCTTTACCGTTAAGGTCTTCTGTACCGCGGAGTAGACGCAGCTAAAAGGCGATGCGCGGATCAATTACGATATGCTCGCCGCGTACAAGGTTCCTGTGATCCGCCCGGATCAGGTCTATGTGTTGGAAAATATGATCATACAGGCCGACTGGATCATCGACGCGTTTTTTGGAACAGGGCTTGACCGCGAGGTCGAGGGCATTGTGCGGCAGCTGATTCAGCATATCAACCATGTCCGCGAGGACGGCGATGTAAAGGTGCTCAGCGTGGATATCCCTTCGGGCGTTCAGGCGGATACCGGCGAGGTGCTCGGATGCGCTGTGCAGGCGGACCTGACGGTCACCTTTGCCGAACTCAAGGCGGGGCTGCTGCTGTATCCCGGAAAGGAGTACGCGGGCGAGGTCGTTGTCTGCGATATCGGCATTCCGCCCGGCATTCCGCCCATCGAGCGCGAAAAGTGGTTTACGCTGGAGAAGAGCGATATTCCGGCGCTCCTGCCGAAACGGTATAATCGCAGTCATAAGGGGTCCTACGGGCGGCTTCTCATCGCAGCCGGCTCCAAGAACATGACCGGCGCCGCGGTGCTGAGCGCGAAGGCGGCCTACCGCATGGGGACGGGCCTCGTGGATATGGTGATCCCGAAGGATATTCGGACCGTGGTTCAGAGTATTCTGCCGGAGGTCATTATCACGCCCTACGGGGTGATTAAGGAAAGCCTCGATCACGGCTCCATGATCGAGGAGAAGGATTTGGGCACGATCCGGGAGGCTTCCGCGATCAGCAGCGCCGTTTTGATCGGGCCGGGGCTCAGTCAGGTTTGCTACGCAAAGGAACTGCTGGACGTCATGCTGAAGGCGGTTTCGCCGGAGACGCCCCTGATCCTCGACGCGGACGCGCTCAATCTTCTTTCGAATGATGAATCGCTGCGGGAGCGCGTGGCCGCACGCGGCGGAAATACAGTGCTGACGCCCCATCTTGGAGAGGCGTCGAGGCTTCTTCATCAGCCTGTCACGCAGATTGCGGCGGACCTTACCGGCGCGGCGGCGAAATTAACGTCCGAGTACAATGCCTGCGTGGCGTTAAAGGATGCCGTAACGCTTGCGGCATCGCCGGACGGGCAGATTTATTTCAACAGGACCGGGAATCACGGGA
Source organism: uncultured Lachnospiraceae bacterium (assembly GCA_964446565.1). Lineage (GTDB taxonomy): Bacteria > Bacillota > Clostridia > Lachnospirales > Bianqueaceae > CAYUPA01. The sequence continues at coordinate 3,056 of CAYUPA010000017.1, read as the reverse complement.
TGGCGACCGCCGGCTCCGGCGACGTTTTGGCCGGCATCATCGGCGGGCTTGCGGCGGAGGGGCTTCCAATCTACCGCGCGGCCTATCTTGGCGTCTATCTGCACGGCGCCGCCGGCGATGCGGCGGTCAGGAAGCGGGGCTATTACGCGCTGACCGCCTCGGATATCTGCGACGGCATTCATCTTGAGACGCTGGCGGGGCTGTAAGGCGAAGGGCGGCGCGGGGCCTGCCGGAAGGCGGCTCGAAATCGCGGCGGCCTCCGATCCTCTCGGCAAGAGAATGAGGAAAGCAAAACGGGAATGGATGAGCAATATTATCGGGTGGAGGCCCGGATTCATCAGGAGGCGGTGCGAAGCAATATTCGGACGATCCGTGAGGCGCTTTCACCCGGCGTGCGGATTATGGCGGTTGTGAAGGCGGACGCGTACGGGCACGGCTTTGCGAATATCTGGCCGGTACTCGAAGAGGAGAAGGTCGGGTATCTCGCGGTCGCGGTCGTGGAGGAGGGCCTTCGCATACGCCGGATGGGCATTACGGCGCCGGTTCTGCTCCTCGGCTATACGGCGCCGGAGGAAGCGGAAACGCTGATCGACAACGAGCTTACGGCCACGGTTTTTACATATAAAATGGCAAAAGCCCTGTCGGATGCGGCTGTGCGGAAAAATAAAAAAACAGCTGTTCACATCGCGCTTGAAACCGGCATGAACCGGATCGGCTTTGCCTGTACGGAGGAAAGCGTGCGCGTAATCAAGCGCATAAGCGCCCTTCCGGGGCTGGTTCTGGAAGGACTGTTCACGCATTATTTCTGGGCTGACCAACGCGATAAGACCTGCGCGAAAAACCAGCTTGCCCGGTTTATCTGGATGGACCGAAGGCTCAGGGAAGAGGGGGTTGAGATTCCCCTTCGCCATACGGCGAATTCCGCCGCGATCATGGAAATGCCGGAAACACAGTTCGAGATGGTTCGGGCCGGCATTATTCTTTACGGACTTTCCCCTTCGGAGGCGATGGATACGAACCGCTTTCCCCTGCGTCCCGTGATGGAACTTCGCTCCCATGTGATTTATATCAAGGAAATTGAAGACGGCGCGACGGTCGGCTACGGCGCGGCGTACAGGGCAAGGGGCAGACGGCGGATCGGAACCGTACCCGTGGGGTATGCGGACGGCTATCCAAGGCTCCTTTCCAATCAGGGCGAAGTGCTGATCCGGGGACGGCGCGCCCGCGTCGCGGGAAGAATCTGCATGGACCAGTTTATGATCGACCTGACCGATGTACCGGAGGCCCGGGAGGGAGACGAGGTCATCCTGTTTGGCGAGGGACTGCCCCTCGATGAACTTGCCGAAAAGGCGGGGACGATCTCTTATGAGCTTGCGTGCGGGGTCTCGGCCCGGGTGCCAAGGAAGAGCTGCGTGTAAAGGGCGCGGCAGACGGATTACAAAGAGAAAAAGCATACGGATTACAAAGAGAAAA
>CAYUPA010000017.1:0-1573 GCA_964446565.1 uncultured Lachnospiraceae bacterium | reverse complement strand
ATCATTTTATTCTGTTCAAGATTTTTCAGGATCTTTTCAAAAATACTTGACATCGGAGAGCAGGTTTGCGAAACTATTGTCTCAGAAGTTTTAGTGTGAAAAATAGTATTTTCATTTCTATTTGTTCCGCTGGCCGAAGGGCAGCGGCATGGAGATTAAAATGAATGTAAAACGAGGCGAAATGTATTACGCGGACCTGAGCCCGGTCATTGGCTCCGAGCAGGGCGGGGTTCGCCCGGTGGTGATTATCCAGAACGACGTTGGCAACCGCTGCAGTCCAACGGTGATCTGCGCGGCGATTACCTCGAAGCTGGACAAGGCGAAAATGCCGACCCATATCGGGATCGAAGCGGACGCTGACGGCTTGGCACAGGATTCGGTCATTCTGCTGGAACAGATACGGACGATTGATAAAAGACGTTTGAGACGGCGCATCGGCCGTCTTGCGGACAGTACGATGGTTCAGGTTGACGAGGCGCTTCGAATCAGTCTGGGATTAACCGGTACGCGGCCCTGCGATTCGCCGCGTGCCTAAAAAATAAAAGGAAAGTTGGAGGGCTACAATGAAAGAGTACAAGGAGTATCTTGACGAGATCGTCGGTACCGCGAAAAAAGCGGCCGGCGTGATTGCGGACAAGGCGAGCGAGGCGGCGGAGACGGCAAAGCTGGAAACTAAACTGTATAAGGAAAGCGCGGCGCTGAACAGGGAATACACCGCGCTTGGGCAGATCGTTTTTCAGATGAAAAAGGGCCTGCTGAAGTACGAGGATAAGAACATTGAGACCGCCTGCGAACGGATTCAGACGAAAATCGACGCCGTCGCGGCGCTGCAGGCGGAGAAAGAGAAAATAAAGGAGGCGCACAGAAAAGACGCTTCCGAATCGCAGGCCGCCGATGAAAAAACCGAGGCAAAAAAGGAAGAGAAGAAACAAGAGGCCAAAGAGGACGGAGAGCAGGGGACAGAAGAGGACGGACGGCAGCAGGCAGAAGAGGACGGACGGCAACAGGCAGGAGCGGACGGACAGCAGGAGGCAAAAGGGAAAGAGAACGAAGAGGATAAGAGGGACGCGGCGCAGCAGCGCGATGAGAACGGATATTTTGTCCTGAAATTCTGTCCGAAGTGCAAGGTGGGCAATCCTCCCGACGCGAAACGCTGCGTGAACTGCGGCGCGCCGTTCCCGGACGCGGGCGAGACGGAATGATACTTTCGGATACGATGCTGGTGAGCGATCCCGCGAAAGAGACCGAGTGGCGGACCGTGCTTCAGAAACGGAGCAGGAAGCCGGTTCTCCATCTGCTTTGTCTGCATAGAAAGCATATCTATCCCGCGGAGATTCTGACCTCGACGGAACTCTTCCGGATCGACCGTGAAGACCCGCTGTATCAGGTCTTTGGAACAGCGTCGGATTATCTTTCAGCCGTGCAGCTGTTTCAGCGCGCGGTGGGGCAGATTCTGGAAACGGATCCGCTCCTGCTGAACCTGAGAGAGAACGTCTGGAATTACACGAACGCCGGCCTTTGGAAGAATCCGGCGGCGGGCGATACGCGGGAGGGGGAGGATGAGAGCGGAATA
>CAYUPA010000016.1:8316-14620 GCA_964446565.1 uncultured Lachnospiraceae bacterium | reverse complement strand
TTTTATCATAGAAAATCGAAACGGTCCATACAATCTTTGAATTGCGGCAAATTGCTGCCCGCGGCCATTCTTTGAATTGCGGCAAATTGCAGCCCGCGGCCATTCTTTGAATTGACGATTGGCTTCGGAACATATATAATAAGTTACGTCCTATCCGAGCCATATACCGCGGTTTCCGCCATAGAGCCGGAGCCTGCGGCGGATGCGCGATGAAAAAGGAGTTACCATCATGCTCAAGAAGCTTTTCTCTCATCTGATCGACCGGGTGATGCATAGCGGCATTACGGCGTATTCCGCGCAGATCGCGTATTATATGATCCTGTCCTTTTTTCCCTTTCTCGTCTTTGTAAGCGCGATCCTTGCCCGTACGAACCTGACCACGATCATGCAGCTGCTCGAAGCGCTGGACAGGACCCGGGCGATCCCGGAACCGGTGATGGACCTGATCACAGGCGTCTTCTCAACACTGCAGACCAACTCAAGCTCTTCTTTTTCACTGTATTTTATTGTCATTATCTATTCCTCGTCCCACTGTATGCGCGGCATTATGAACGGAATTCAAATGGCGTACAATGAGGTGGAAACAAGACCTCTTCTGACCCGGTTTCTGCTTTCCTTTTTCTATACGATCTGCTTTGCCGCCGCCGTCGTCCTGTTCGTCGCTCTGGTCCTGTTCGGCGAACAGCTGACCAATATGCTTTTCCATTTTATCGGCCTTGACGAGGTGTTTCAGAGAATAGCGAATTTTCTGCACTATCCTCTGCCTCTGATTTTCATGTTTATCACCTATATGCTGCTGTACAGCTTCATTCCTGTGCGCAGGCTGCGGTTTCGGGACGTTTATATCGGCGCGCTGTTCGCGACGTGCACGAGCTTTCTGGTCAGCCGCCTCTTTTCTCTTTATGTTTCCAACATTGCCAATTACGCGACCCTGTACGGCAGCATTTCCAGCATCATCATCATTCTGCTCTGGCTGTACCTGATCAGCTTCATTCTTTTGCTGGGCGCCATGTTGAACGCGACGCTGGACGAAATCAAGGGAAGGACCGGCGGGGACAAGGAAACACAGGAAAAAATTCCGGACAAAACGCCGGAAAAAATTTCGGATAAGGCGTCGAACAAAATTTTGGACAAAGCGCCGGATAAAATTCCGGAAACAATTTCAGACAAAACGCCGGATAAAATTCAGGACTAAACGACGCGCCCATTCTGAAAAAAGTTCTATACTCTTTTACAAACCTGTGCTATAATGTGCATCATCGCGGCTGTTTTAATTTCAGGTCACCAGGGAGCGCATCGAGTTTGAAGCCGTGCTTCAGAATCGGCAGCGGACTGGTTTCAGACGAGCGCCGTTACATATCACGACAGGGAAGGGGAGTGTTCTTTTGGCAGGGGCTCATGGACGCCAGCCTCACGACAGGCGCGGCAGAAAGGCATCCGGTTCACAGGGTACAAAATTCACGATCCTGATTGCGGTGATCGTTCTGCTCTATATCCTTCCCCGTCTCGTTTCCTTTATGAATACGGACAAAATGAATTTTGTGGTCGCCCGGATGGGCACCATGGAGAAAAAATCCGCCGTACAGGGCGTTATTACGAGAGAGGAGCAGCTGTGCAAGTCGGTCTCGGACGGCGTTGTGGAATATTATTATCCGGGGAAACGGGAACTCAGCAGGAATACGGTCGTCTGCACGGTGCGCGACGACGCGTATTATGGCGATATTCTGAAACAGAAGCAGGAAGATGTGAGTTCGGAGATCGCTTCGATTTCAAACAGCGAATACGCGGACCTTTTTACCGAAGTGGAGACGTCGATCGCTTCACAGGTGCGGAACTTCCAGCAGACCCGGGACGAAAACGCGTACGCGGATGTCTACAATCTTAAAGACGCGCTGTCTTCCGCGGTGCAGAACCGGCAGGAACTCTATTCGCTGCTTTCCGGCAGCCTCGCCTCCCGTCTGCTTGAGGAGCAGGGCGTCTATGAGGATTTGGAGAAGGAATCCTCCGAGAATCTGTGGATCAGCGAGGCCGGTATTATCTCCTACTCCTACGACGGTTACGAGGGCTGGGATTCCGCACGGATCGACGAGGATTTTATCGATCGGTACAAGGGGAGTTATACGCACCTGAACATAAATCTGCAGCCTGTCCATGCCGGCGATCCGCTGTACCGCCTTATCACTTCGCAGAAATGGGACATCACCGCGTTTCTCACGGAAGATCAGGCCAGACTCGTCAATCAGGATGATTCGGGCGTAATTACTTTTTCCTGCGACGGCTCAAAACCGCTGACGGGGACGATCGCTTCGCTTGAGGAAAGCGGAAAGGGACGGTATAAGCTGGTCATTGCGATGAATTCCCGCGTGCAGGAGTATATGGACGAGCGCATCGTAACGCTTTCCTTTGAAGAAGAACGCTGCGAAGGGCTTAAGATTCCCGATTCCTGTCTGGTCGAACGGGCGTATTATAAAATTCCGTCCGTCTGCGTTTTCCAAAATGAAAACCGCGAAGGCGTCATGCAAAAAACGGAGCAGGGCAGCGCTTTCGTCGAGATCGATTTCGCGTGGAACGACGAAGAGTTTTACTATTTTGAACTGCCGGACGGCCTGCCTGCCGGTACGGCCCTCTGCAAGGCGGGATCGGAGGAGACGGTCACGCTGCAGGATCAGGAAACGGCGTACGGCGTTTATATTCTGAACGGCGGGAACAGCGAGTTCGAAAGGGTCGAAATTCTGTATCAGGAGGACGGGTATTCGATCGTGGAAGGCATACAGCCTTTTGATCATATAATGCTTGTAAACGAATCAGAGTAAGGAGCGTAAAATGGAATGAAAAAGGAACTGGAAAACGGACTCCAGAAGGGGCTGCAGGGAAAACTGAAAAAAGGACCCCGGAGGGGACTGATTTTACTTTTGGTTTTGCTTTGTTTCACCACGGGATGCGGATTTACGGATGCGGGCAAGATCAATAAGCTGATTCAGCAGGGCGACGACGCATACGCGAACGGCGATTACATAGGGGCGGTGGACGCCTATTCGGAGGTCATCGGCATTAACGCCGGCCTTCCGACAGTCTACAATAACCGCGGGCTGTCATATACGGAGCTTCGCGACTACGCGAGCGCGGCGGAAGACTTTACCAGGGCGCTGGAACTTGCGCAGGATGCGGTCTATTACAACAATCTCGCCATGGCGTATTTTTATATGGAGCAGTATCAGCAGGCTGTCGATCAGTACTCGCAGGCGATCCTTCTGGAGCCGCAGGAGGGGCTGTACTATTTTAACAGAGGCGAGGCTTACGACGCTCTTGAGGACAATGAAAACGCGATCAAGGATTACAGCATGGCGGAGAAGCTGGGACAGGGCAGCGCCGCGCTGTATAACAACAGAGGCACCGCCTATTTCAACACAAAGGATTATGAAAACGCGGCCGCGGATTACCAGTCCGCTCTCGAAAAATCGCCGGACAACCCTACGATCTGCTGGAATCTCGCGGAAGCGTACCGTATGATGAAGGATTACGAGAAAGCGCTCGCGCAGTACGAGAAATACCTGGAACTGGCGGGCGATGAGCCGGCGGCGCTTAAGACGTACGGGGAAACGCTAATGGCGTTGGAACGCTATGATGACGCGGTCGATGCCTTTACCAGGTCACTCGAACTGGAACCGGACGATCTGACCAGTCAGCAGAATCTCGCGGACTCCTACTATAAGGCCGGGGAGTACGGCAAGGCGATCGAGACCTATACGGCCGTTCTTGAGAAGGAAGAAGACGCGGTCAGCTACGGCAACCGGGGCGACTGCTATTATCAGACGGAGAAAACGGACGAAGCGCTCGAGGACATGAATAAGGCCATTAAACTGGACCCGGAATACGCGTGGGCGTACTATGTCCGCAGCGAAGTCTACATGGCGATGGGCGAGTTCGAAAAAGCGCAGGAGGACCTTGCAAAGGCGCAGTCGCTGTCCGCGAAGGAGTAAAAACGGATGCTTACCTTACAGGAGCTTACACAGAACTATCGTGAAGTGGAAGAGCGCATCGGCGAGGCGGCCGCGCGCTCGGGCCGATCGGCGCGGGATGTGACGCTCCTTCCCGTTACCAAGACGATGGATGTTTCCGTTCTTCAAATGGCGTATGATATAGGAATGCGGCGCGCGGGCGAGAACCATGTGCAGGAAATTCTCGCGAAGAAGCCGGCGCTGCCCTCCGATCTTGATTTTCACATGATCGGGCATTTGCAGAAGAACAAGGTGAAGCAGGTTCTGGGACAGGTTTCTCTGATTCATTCCGTAGACAGCCTTGAACTCGCCTCGGCGATTGAAAAAGAAGCGGCGAAGCGGAACCTGACCGCGGAGATTCTGATTCAAATCAACGCCGCCGCGGAGGAGACCAAGTTCGGCGTATCGCCCGGGGAGGCACGGGACCTCATCCTCCGGATCAGCGAGTTCCCCCACGTGCGGGTCAGGGGGCTTATGACCGTGGCGCCTTTCGTGGAGGACCCGGAGCAGAATCGGGGCGTTTTTTTCGCGATGCATAAAATTTTTGTTGACATTCGGGATGAAAAAATCAATAATGTCAATATGTCCGTGCTTTCGATGGGCATGACGAACGATTATGAAGTCGCCATTGAGGAAGGAGCGACGCTCGTGCGCGTCGGAACAGGAATTTTCGGAGCAAGGCATTATAATCGATAAAAGCGTTTTTTGACGAAAACCGGACAACAAGGAGACAAGATGAGCAAATTTTTTGATAAACTGACTTCCGCTCTGGGATTTACGACGTACAGCGACGATGACGACGAGGATGAGTTTGACGAAGAGTATGAAGAGGAAGACGGCTACGATGATTACGAGGACGAGGAGGACGAAGCGCCCCGCTCCCGCAGGTATTCGCGGTCCTCTTCCCGTTCCGGCTCTTCGCAGCGCTCCGGGTCTTCATCGAGGTACAGTTCTTCTTCGCGTTCCGGGTCCGCGTCCCGGTACGGTTCTTCATCGCGGTATGGCTCTTCATCGCAGTATGGGTCTTCATCCCGGTATGACGGTTCTTCCCGCTATGATACGCCGCGGTCCGAATCGTACCGCTCGGATTCCGCGAGGTACAGTTCGTCCCGGTCAGGCCGCTATGATGACGCGGACCGGTACGGCTCCGGAGGGTACGGTTCCGCAGGGTCCGGGTCCTCGAGGTATTCGTCGTCCCGGACGGGGTCTTCCGCGCGGTACGAATCGGACCAAAGGGAACTGTCAAGGGTTTCCTACTCTTCGCCGTCTTCCTTTTCGACCGCTTACAGCCGTTCGCGCAATCCCAAGGTTCTCAATTTAAATGCCAACGTGCAGATGGAAGTCGTAGTCGCGAATCCCGAGTCGCTGGAAGAGGCGAAGGAAATCGCGCAGAGCATGAAGGAAAAGAAGCCGGTGATCATCAATCTCGAATTTGTGGATCAGCCGGTCGCGCAGCGGATTACGGATTTTTTGTGCGGCAGCTGTTTTACGATGGACGGAAATATCCAGCGAATCGCGGACCGGATTTATATGATCGCGCCGGATAACGTGGATTTTGCCGGCGATCTGGACATCCGGGAGAGGCTTAAGAACGAGAGCGGCCTCAACTTCCCGTGGCAGGAGAACTGATGGACAGCAGGCAGCAGCAAAAAGAAGAGGCTCTTTTCCTGCGCCGCATGGAAGACCTCGCGGAAAGGGCGGAACGAATCGGCTATGTCGTTTTTTCGGATTTTCTGGATGGGAATCAGCGGGCGCGCCTGAACGCCGATCCGGCGCTTCGCAATGCAAAAGTATCATACATAGGGGGATATGAAGATGCCGAACGCTGCGTCGCGGCCTTCTATCCCTCGTTTCCTGTAGAGGGCGGATGGGATTCGCCCATCGCGGCTCTTAATGTCCGGGTCCGAAGCGCGAAGTTCCTGCCCCGCGCGCTTACCCACAGAGATTATCTGGGCGCTGTGACGGGCCTTGGCATAAAACGCGGCACGTTCGGCGATATTCTGGTAACGGAGGACGGCGCGGTCCTCATCGTTTTAAGTTCGGTCGCGGAGTACATTCTGCATCATCTGACGAGCGTCGGCGCCGCCGAGGTTACGGCGGAGCGGATGCCGCTTGAAGACATTGCGGGCCGCGTTCCGGACGGCAAGGAACTGGTCGTCGCCCTTCCCTCGCTTCGCCTTGACAGCCTGATTGGCAGAGGGTTTTCGATTGCAAGAAGCGGCGCCGTCCGGTTGATCGCGGAGGGCCGCGTGTCCGTGAACTGGGAGGAGGAGCGGCGCCCGGACCGCGCCGTGAAAGAGGGCGAC
>CAYUPA010000016.1:6674-8306 GCA_964446565.1 uncultured Lachnospiraceae bacterium | reverse complement strand
GATTTCCGTCAGAGGAAAGGGGCGTATTCGCGTCTGCGAGACGCTGGGCGTTTCCCGTTCCGGCAGGCAGCAGCTGCGGATCGAACGGTTTGGATGAGAGGAGTGCGAAAGGTGAAGGTGAAAAAATGGATAGTCCTTTCGGTCTGCGTACTCCTGCTGGTCCTTGCGGATCAGGGCACCAAGCTCTGGGCGATTCGCACGCTTTCCGGAGGCCGTGACATCGCCGTGATTCCGGGCGTTTTTGAATTCTCCTACGTGGAGAACCGGGGCGCGGCGTTTGGAATTCTGCAGAACCAGCGCTGGATCTTTCTTATAGCGACCCTCGTGATCTCGCTGCTTCTTCTGCGCCTGTACATTACGCTGCCGAAGGAAAAGATGTATCATCCCGTTCGCTTTTCGCTGCTACTGATCCTTTCCGGCGCGGTCGGCAATATGATCGACCGGGTCGGCAGACGCTATGTAGTGGATTTTCTGTATTTTAAGCTGATCGACTTTCCGGTGTTCAATCTGGCGGACTGCTATGTGGTCATAGGCGTCTTTTTGCTGGCGGTCCTGCTGCTTACGCACAGGGATATGCTGGACAGAATTTTTCATAAGGGGGCGGTCTGATGGATCGCCTTTTGTTTACGGTTCCGGACGAAGGAAACGGGATGCGTCTGGATCTGTATGTTTCGTCGCTTTTTACGGAGCAGACACGCTCCCGGATTCAAAAGCGAATTGAAAAGGGCGAAATCCGGGTCAACGGACAGACGGTTAAAACGGGATACCGTCTCCGTCCCGGCGACCGGATCGAGGCGGACGCGGAAGAGATCAGCGAGCCCGCGGACGCGGAGCCGGAGGCAATGGAACTTACGGTCGTCTACGAGGATGAGGACCTCGCGGTGATCGACAAGCCGCAGGGGCTGGTTGTGCACCCTTCCGCGGGACACGGGAACGGAACGCTGGTAAACGGGCTTCTCTGGCATTTTCAGGGAAATCTTTCCGGCATCAACGGCGTTCTGCGCCCTGGCATCGTTCACCGTCTCGATAAGGATACCTCCGGGCTGCTTGTCATCTGCAAAAGCGACCGGGCGCATCAGGGGCTGAGCAGGCTCCTTGAAACCCATGACATCACCCGAAAATATCACGCGATCGTTCATGGCAACCTTTCGCAGGACACGGGGACCGTGAACGCGCCGATCGGCCGCAGCCCGCGGGACCGGAAAAAGATGGCGGTCGTCGCGGACGGGAGGCGGGCCGTAACGCATTACCGGGTTCTGGAGCGGTTCGGAGCCTTTACGTATATGGAACTCGAACTGGAAACCGGCCGCACGCATCAGATTCGCGTACACATGAAGAGCATTCAGCACCCCGTGCTGGGCGACCCTGTGTACGGACCGCAGCGGATTGCCGGCGCGGAGAAGCGGCTGCTTGCGGGCGCGGATCCCGAACTGCTTACGCAGGGGCAGTTCCTGCACGCAAAGGTTCTTGGGTTCGTCCATCCTGTTACGGGACGGTATATGGAATGGGACAGTCCGCTTCCCGCCCGCTTCGCCAGTGTCCTTGCCTGCCTTCGCCGCGCAGGCGGCGGGCAGCAGGCGGAAAATAACAGTTAAGGCAGCCGGCCCGAAAGCGCGCTGCGCTGATGTAACG
>CAYUPA010000016.1:0-6574 GCA_964446565.1 uncultured Lachnospiraceae bacterium | reverse complement strand
GCGGACCGCCTTCGGAAGATATTTTTCCTGACGAATCTTCCCTGCGTAGCGGTGGACAGCCAGCCAGCCAAGCAGTGCCGCCGCGAGACTGATGAGCAGCGAAAGCGGCTCGAAGAGCCGGCAGAGCGAACAGATCAGGATCGCCGCTAAAAACGCGGCAAGAGGAACGCCATAGAGAAGAAGTACGGCAAGCAAAAAGCGGTTGCTTTCCAACGTAATTTCCACGGTATCCCCAATGGAAGCCTTACAGCAGTTCTTTGCCGTCAGCCGCATCGTCGTATCATCCTTGAAGCTGACGCAGGCGCCGCACTTTGCGCACGCGTCGTTCCGCTGCATACTGATGATCAGAAGAGAATCTTCTGTAACTGCTGTGACAACTCCGTTTTCGGCCATATACGGACCCTCCCGTCTGGTATGAATCGATTTCTATATTACAGGAAAAAAGGGAAAAAAGCAAGCGACCGCCGCATAAAAGGAGACGCTTAATGAATACGAAGGATTTTTATTTTGAACTGCCAGAGGAATTGATTGCGCAGACGCCGCTTTCAAACCGGTCCGATTCCCGGCTTCTGTGCCTGAACCGCAGCACGGGCGCGATTACACACGATTTTTTTTATCACATCGGCAGTTACCTTCGTCCCGGGGATTGTCTCGTCCTAAACGATACCCGCGTCATGCCGGCCCGCCTTTACGGACGAAGAGAAGACAGCGGCACGCCGATTGAGATACTGCTGTTGAAACGGCTCGGAAAGAAAGACTGTCCTGCCGGACGCTCTCAGGAGGACTTTTCCGCAGAGCATTCTCGAGAGGACATTTCTGCCGGGGACTTTCAGAAAGACTGCTGGGAAACGCTCGTCCGTCCCGGCCGGCGGGTGCGTCCGGGGCACCGCCTTGTATTCGGAGAAGGAGAACTGACGGCGGATGTGCTTTCCATCGCGGAAGAGGGTACCCGAATCCTGCGGTTTTCCTATGAGGGCATTTTTGAGGAAATTCTGGACCGCCTCGGTCAGATGCCGCTTCCGCCGTACATTCATGAAACGCTTACGGACCCGTCCGGCTATCAAACCGTGTACGCGAAGGAAGAAGGCTCCGCGGCGGCTCCGACGGCAGGGCTTCATTTTACGGAGAAACTTCTTGACGAACTTAGGGAAAGCGGAATCCGCACCGCCTTTATCACGCTGCACGTCGGCCTTGGAACCTTCCGTCCGGTCAAGGAGGAGAAGATTGAGGATCACAAAATGCACAGCGAGTATTATCAGGTCGGCGCGGAGGCCTCCGCCCTGATCAACCGGACGCGGGAAGAAGGAGGACGGATCATCGCCGTCGGGACGACAAGCTGCCGCACGCTGGAATCCGCCGCCCTTGCGGACGGAACCGTTCCGGCAAAAAGCGGCTGGACCGATATCTTCATCTATCCGGGGTACCGCTTTAAGGTCCTTGACGGCCTTATCACCAACTTTCACCTGCCGGAATCGACGCTGATCATGCTGGTGAGCGCCTTCGCGGGCCGGGAGAACGTGCTCCGCGCCTACCGCGAAGCCATTGCGGAGAAGTACCGCTTCTACAGCTTCGGCGACTGCTGTCTGTTTCTTTAGACGGTTGACAAAACCGGGTCCATTCAATATACTACGGATAACAATATAAAAGCGCGGTCGCTTCCGCGTTTACAAAAAAGAAAAAGAGGGAATGACAATGCTTGCACAGACAGCACCCATGGGGTGGAATTCATGGAACACCTTTGCTTCAAAGATTGACGAGAAGCTGATTTTCGAGATCGCGGACACGATGGTTGAAAAGGGATACCGGGACGCCGGCTATGAATATCTGGTGATCGACGACTGCTGGGCGCTCAAGGAGAGGGACGCGGACGGACGGCTCGTTGCGGACCCGGAGAAATTCCCGCACGGAATGAAGTTCATCGCGGATTACGTGCACGGAAAAGGGCTGAAGTTCGGCATGTATTCCTGCGCGGGCACGCTGACCTGCGCCGGCTATCCTTCGAGCTTCGATCATGAATTCGTGGACGCGCAGACCTTTGCCGACTGGGGCGTAGATTTTCTGAAATATGATTTCTGCCATTTTCCGAAGACGGCGAACGGCCGGATTTCGTACCGCCGCATGGCGATGGCGCTGCGGGCGACAGGCCGTCCGATTCTGTTCTCCGCCTGCAACTGGGGGACCGATGACTGCTGGGAGTGGATGCGCAGCGCCGGCGCGCACATGTATCGTTCGACCGGCGACATTGTGGATAATTTCAAGTCGGTGATGCAGATCGCGGACAGTCAGGAGAAGAATCTCGGCTACAGCGCGCCCGGCTGCTACAATGATATGGACATGCTGGTGGTCGGTATGTACGGAAAGGGTCACGTCGGTTTAGGCGGATGTAGCGACGCGCAGTACAGGACGCATTTTGCGCTGTGGTGCCTTTTCGGCGTCCCTCTGATGATCGGGTCCGATATCCGAAACCAGTCGGAGGAGACCGAGAAGATTCTGAAGAATCCGCGGCTGATCGCCATCGATCAGGACCCGGAGGCAAGGCCGCCGTTCTGCACATGGCGCGAGGGAAGCCGCCGTTCCTATATAAAGAACATGGCGGACGGCACCTATGTTCTTGCCTATTTTAACCCGACGGATACGGACGCGACCGTCTGGATGAACTTTGAGGACGCGGGGCTGGATGCCGCGAGCGGATATCAGTTTAAGCTGACGGACGTGTGGACCGGCGAAGAGGCCGGAACCTGCGCCGAATATTTCAATCCTTTCGTACCGGCTTATGACTGCAAAATCTACCGCGCCGAACTGGTAAAACGCTGATGGAGCGGTGTGCCTGCTGCGGGAAGGAGCTTTCGCGCGACGAAATCGGGCTTTATAAAAAGATCGTAAACCGCGGCGCCGTATCGTTTTCGTGTCTGCCGTGCCTTGCCGCGCGGTTCGAGGTACCCGCGGAACTGCTGGAGGAAAAAATCCGGCAGTTCCGCGAGGAGGGCTGTACGCTTTTTTTGTAAGACGCCTCAAAAAGCATGCGAAAGGAATGGGTCCCATTCTTGTTTTTTCGCGGGAAAAGGACCCCGGAAAGGAGACTCGCGTGAAAAAAATCCTTGTGGTCCTGCCTGTGGACGATTCGCAAAAACGGCTTCTTGAAGAACAGATGGAAGCCGAATTTCTCTACTGCGCCCCTGATGCCGTCACGGAGGAGCAGATTCGGAACGTGAATGTGATCATTGGGAACATTTCGCCGGAGATTGTAAAGAAGGCGGAGAATCTCGAGCTTTTGCAGCTAAACACCGCCGGGACGGAGGGCTTTACGGCGCCGGGCGTCCTCCGGAAAGGGGCCAGGCTTACCAACGCCTCGGGCGCCTATGGCCTCGCGATTTCGGAACATCTGCTGGGGATGCTGCTGACGCTTCAAAAGAAACTTCATGTATACCGGGATCAGCAAAAGGAACATGTATGGAGAGACCGCGGTCCCGTGCAGTCGATTTGGAACTCGACGACGCTCGTCGTCGGGCTTGGAGATATCGGCGGAGAATTCGCCGGGAAAATGAAGGCTCTGGGGAGTTATGTCATTGGCATTCGCCGGACCGCCGGGGAGAAGCCGGACTGCGCCGATGAAATCGATACCGCGGAGAACCTGGACCGCTACCTTGGCAGGGCCGATATTGTTGCGCTCTGCGTTCCGGGAAGTCCGTCGACGTATCATCTTATGAACGCGGAACGGTTCGCGGCCCTGAAAAAGGGAGCGATTCTTCTGAATGTCGGCCGCGGCGGCGCCATCGATCCCGATGCGCTTTTCGCAGCGCTCAGGGACGGCACGCTCGCGGGCTGCGGTATCGACGTCACAGATCCGGAACCTCTTCCGGAAACCAGTCCGCTGTGGGACTGCGAGAATCTTCTGATCACGCCGCACGTATCCGGCGGCTTTCATCTGAGGGAGACATTTGAGCGGATCGTACGGATTGCCGCCCGGAATCTCCGTGCGCTGAAAAACGGCGAGACGCTGGTCAACGAGGTGGATTTTGCGACCGGCTACCGAAAGAGGAATGAATGATGGCGGAAGGAACGGATTTTTCCGAAAAAGTTATCCGTTTCCTGCGGGAAAACGGATTTCAGAACAGGGGAAACGGGTTCTGTGACGGTGAATCCGGCTTCCGAGACAGGGGAAACGGGTTCTATGACAGTGAATCCGGCTTCCGGGACAGAGAAAACGGATTTCGGGACAGTGAATCCGGCTTTCGGGACAGAGAATCCGGGTTTAGGAACAGAGAATCCGGATTCCGAGAAGCATCGCTCTCCGCGCGCGAGAACGGACCGAGGGCGGGGCGGTATTATACGGACGCCGCTGCCGGCGCCGCGGCGCGTCTGATACGTTCGGCGCACAAGGTGCTTGCGCGCTTTCCCGGCTGCCCGCGCGGCATGACGGTGTGTAATAATTCTCTCTCGCCGGACCATTTTCTTTTTCAGAACGAGACGCCCGTCGCGATCGTCGGCTGGGAAAAAGCCGCCTTTGGCGATCCGCTCGAGGACGTGGCTTACGCGGCATGGAAGTGGCTCGACATCGGCAATCCGGACCTCAGCGCGAAAAAATGCCTTCGCAGACTGCGGCGGTTTCTTTCGGAGTACGGAACGGACGAGGCAGCAGCCGTGACGGAAAAAATACGGGCGCAGATGGAGGCGGCGGAGCGCAGTACGGAAAACAGCCAGGCGGAGCGCGAATTAGCGGGGCAATGTCTTGCGTGGGTTAAGGAGAACCTGTAGGCGCAGGGAAAGCGTCCATACGCTGCAAGTGTGTAAAAAAGGGGCTTGACAATTTCTGCCGGTTATAGTAAACTAACTCCAGATTCAGGTTAGGAAGCGCTAACTATGCGCTCAAGGAGGAACACAATGATGCCGCTTACGTTGGCAAAGCCAGGAGACACCGTCACGATCCGCCGGATTTCCGGGAAGGACACGGTGCGTCAGCACCTTGCGGAACTTGGATTTGTGGTTGATAATGATGTAACGGTCGTCAGCGAGATAGGAGGCAATCTGATTGTACAGGTAAAAGACAGCCGGATCGCGCTGGGGAGAGACATGGCGAACCGAATCATGGTGTAGGAGAACACAGAAGGAGGCAGCACTTTGAAAACACTGAAGGATTTGAAAGTGGGCGAGTCAGCCGCGGTGGTACGGCTTCACGGCGAAGGACCCGTAAAACGCCGGATCATGGACATGGGCATTACCAAGGGTGTGGAGATTTACGTGCGAAAGGTCGCTCCTTTAGGCGATCCGATGGAACTGAATGTTCGGGGCTATGAGCTTTCCGTTCGCAAAGCGGACGCCGAGATGATCGAAGTGGAATCCCATTGATGAACAGCAGTCTGGTAATTCGATTCGATGGAAGTTAGTCTGATTTAGCCTGTGTTCGCGCTGATGGAGGTAAGCCTGATTTAACCTGCATTCACGCTGATGGAAGATAGCCTGATTTAGCTGCATTCGCGCTGATGGAAGATAGCCTGATTTAACCTGCATTCACGCTGATGGAAGATAGCCTGATTTAGCCTGTGTTCGCGCTGATGAAAAGTTAGCCAAATCTAACTTTTTAAGCTGATTATCAGTTAGTTCAATCTAACCCTTGAAAGGAATGAATCGAGATGAATATTAAAATTGCTTTGGCGGGCAATCCGAACTGCGGCAAGACCACGCTGTTTAACGCGCTCACCGGTTCCAATCAATACGTGGGAAACTGGCCGGGCGTGACGGTGGAGAAGAAAGAAGGAACGCTTAAGGACCATAAGGACGTAACCCTTCAGGACCTGCCCGGCATCTATTCTCTGTCCCCTTATACGATGGAAGAGGTGGTAGCCCGCAATTATCTTGTGAAAGAGAGACCGGACGTCATTCTTAACATCGTGGACGGCACCAATATCGAAAGAAACCTGTATCTGACGACGCAGCTGATCGAGCTGGGAATTCCGGTTTTAGTGGCTGTGAACATGATCGATCTGGTGCGCAGGAACGGCGATGAAATCGATCTGAAAAAGCTGGGGGAGGCCCTTCGCTGTCCGGTGATGGCGATAAGCGCCTTAAAGGGTGAGGGCGGCATGGAGGCCGCGGAGGCCGCCGTAGCGCTGGCGCAAAAGGAACGGACCGCCATTGAGATGCCGCATGTATTTACCGGAAGCGTAGAACACGCGATCGCCCACATTGAGGAATCCATCGAGGACAGGGTAACGGGCGGCAGCCTTCGCTGGTACGCGATCAAGGTCTTTGAACGGGATTCAAAGATCATGGAAGAGCTGAACTTTCCCCCGGAACTTGCGGCCCATCTGGAACAGCATATCGCGGACTGCGAAAAAGAGCTGGACGACGACGCGGAAAGCATCATCACCAATCAGCGCTATTCTTATATCAGCAAAGCGGTATCGAGCGCGGTTAAGAAGAAAGGGGAGAAGAACCGGCTTTCCATTTCGGATAAAATCGACCGAATCGTTACAAACCGAATTCTGGCCCTGCCAATTTTCGCCGTGGTCATGTTCCTGATCTACTCCATAGCCATGGGAAAGCCTATCGGGGACGGCGGCATCGCCATCGGGAC
>CAYUPA010000015.1:5144-14652 GCA_964446565.1 uncultured Lachnospiraceae bacterium | reverse complement strand
GAGTTCGCCCGCCGAAGCGGGCGCCATTACAGTGAGATTCGGGATATGCGTCAAAAACGCAAGGTCATAGATGCCCTGATGCGTTTCCCCGTCCTGCCCGACCAGCCCGCCCCGGTCGACGGCGAAGACGACAGGCTGACTGGTGATGCAGACATCGTGAAGAATCTGATCATAGCTGCGCTGCAGAAAGGTCGAATAGATCGCGACCACAGGATGCATACCGGACTTGGCAAGGCCCGCCGCGAAAGTGACCGCGTGCTCCTCCGCGATGCCCACGTCGAAGAAGCGTTCCGGATAGGCCTTTGAAAACGGGCAAAGGCCGGTTCCGTCCCGCATCGCGGCGGTGATGGCGACCAGTTTGGGATCGGAGGCGGCCATTTTGACCATCGCGTCGCCGAAAACATGCGACCCGGTCCTGTGGCCCTTTTCCTCGGCCCCGGATTCCGGGTCGAAGGGACCGACGCCGTGGAAACGGACCGGGTCCAGTTCGGCGGGCTGGTACCCTTTCCCTTTTACGGTCCTCACGTGTACGACCACGGATTCGGTAAGCTGCTTCGCCTGCTCGAATACCTTGCACAAGGCCTCGATATTGTGGCCGTCCACCGGTCCTAAATAGACAAAGCCCATCTCTTCAAAGAAAACGCCGCCGTTCAGCAGAAAATACTTGATCCTCTTTTTCAGGTTATGCACAAACCGGTAGATTTTACGGCCGTTTAAGTGCGAACGGAGCAGCCGTCTCTTTACGCCCGCCTTCGCCCTGAGATAAAACCGCCTTGTCCGCATCCGGCTCAGATTGCTCGACAGCTTCCCGACGCTGGGACTGATCGCCATCGCGTTATCGTTAAGCACGATGATGATCTTGCTTTCCCCTCGTCCGGCGTTGTTGAGCGCCTCGTACGCCAGCCCGCCCGTCAGGGAGCCGTCGCCGATCACGGCGATGACCTCATGGTTCTGGTGCTGCAGGTCCCGTCCCTTCGCCATGCCGTAGGCGGCGGAAATGGAGGTCGAGGCGTGGCCCGTATCGAACTGGTCATGTTCGCTTTCCGCGGCCTTGGGAAACCCGCTGAGGCCCCCCTCCTGCCGCAGCGTCGAAAACCGCTCGCGCCGGCCCGTCAGAATCTTATGGACATAGGCCTGGTGCCCGACGTCCCAGATAATTTTATCCTGCGGCGAGGAAAAAACCGTATGCAGGGCGATCGTAAGCTCCACCACGCCGAGATTGGACCCCAGATGGCCCCCCGTTCTGGAAAGCGAGTCGATCAAAAAGGTCCGGATTTCATCCGCGAGGGTTTTTTCCTCCGCAAGGGAGAGCTTTTTCAGATCTTCAGGCGATTGAATTTTCTCAAGTATCATATTATTTGGTTCGACCGATGAGCGACGCGACCAGTTCGCGCGTCATGGCTCCGTACTCTCCCGGCAGCGTGTCCAGAAGAGCGATCGATTCCTCCGATAGCTGTTTTGACTTCTTTTTGGCCTGTGCAAGCCCGTAAATGGAAACAAAGGTTCCCTTTTGGTTCTGCTCGTCGCTTCCGGGCGCTTTGCCAAGCTCCGCAAGCGACCCTTCGACATCCAGAATATCGTCCTGAATCTGAAACGCCGTACCCATCCGGTACCCGGCCTGCTCCAGAACCTGAATCCGTTCCTCGTCCGCCCGCGCAAGATAACCGCCCGCGACAAAGGCCGCCGTCAGCAGCTTTCCGGTTTTATGCCGTTCGATATAGCTAAGCTCCTCTTCGCTTACGGGACGGGCCTCGGACTCCATGTCGGCAATCTGCCCGGCGATCATGCCCTTCGGGCCGGCCGCGTGCGCGATATACCGGAGGGCCTTGAGCGACCCATCGTCCGAGGCGTGATCCGCCATGATTTCATAGGCGAGATTTAACAGCCCGTCGCCCGCTAAAATGGCCGCGGCCTCCCCGTACACCTTATGGTTGGTCAGCTGTCCGCGCCGGTAATCGTCGTTGTCCATCGCGGGCAGATCATCATGGATCAGCGAATAGGTATGTATCATCTCAAGCGCCGCCGCGAAAGGGGCGACCCGCTCCTCACCGGCGCCGAGGGACAGGGCCGTAAGCGTCATCAACGCCGGGCGGACCCGCTTGCCGCCCGCCGAAAGGCTGTACCGCATGGCCTCCCAAAGCGTCCGGTCCTGCGCATCATCCTTCCGTGTGTACTGCATAAGCCGCTGTTCAAAGGAAGGAAGCCACCTCTGCATCCATTCCTGAAGCAACTCAGGCATCGTCTTCACCTCCCGCGATCGTCCGGATTTCCTTTTCGGTCATGTCCAGCATGGCCGAAAGCTCTTTTGACAGCTCCATGCCCTCTTTATAGAGCTTCATCATATCCTCGAGAGCGACCTCGTCCTTCTCCAGCGCGCTGTTAATCGCCGTAAGCCGCTCGATTCCCTCTTCAAATGTCATCTTCTGCATCCTGCCCGGCTCCCTTCTTCTCATAAAGCAGCGCGATCGTTCCGTCGCGCAGCCGCGCCGTGATCCTCGACCCCGGAACCGCCCGCTCCACGCTTGCGACCACCCCGCGGCTGTCTGTGAGGATGCTGTAGCCGCGCGTAAGGGGCAGCATCGGATTTAAGAGCGCAAGCTGGTCCGTTAATGCTTTCACGGTCCGGCCCTGCGCGTCATGGCGGTAGCGCGTCCGCGTCATGAGAGTCTGCCGCAGAAGGTCCAGCGTCTGCCGGTCCTGATCGAGGCGCATCCTGACGAGGCGAAGCGCCGGGGCCCCGGTCTGATACTGAAGCGTCCGCCGCTTATGCTGTACGGCAAGCAGAATCTTCCGCGCAAGCTCATGCCCGTATTCCGCAAGACGGGCCTGCACCTCCAGGGCCGGAGGCACCGCCAGTTCCGCCGCCGCGGAGGGCGTCGGCGCCCGCAGGTCCGAAACGAAATCCGCGATCGTAAAATCGGTTTCGTGTCCGACCGCCGAGACAACCGGAATCTTCGACTGGTAGATCGCCCGCGCCGTCTCTTCTTCGTTAAACGCCCATAAATCCTCGATGGAGCCGCCGCCGCGCCCGACGATCAGCACCTCCGCTTCGCCCTGCTCGTTCATGCGGCGGATTCCATCGGAAATGGAGCGGGCGGCAAAAGCGCCCTGCACCAGAACCGGACACAGCAGAATCGACACGCCCGGATAGCGCCTCTTCGCGATCTGGATCATATCGCGCACCGCGGCGCCGGTCGGCGACGTGACGAGGCCGATCGTCCGCGCGTACTTCGGAATCGGTTTCTTATGGGAGGGATCAAAAAGGCCCTCCTTCTCGAGGCGGCTTTTCAGTTCGAGGAACGCCTGATACAGCGCGCCCTCCCCCGCTGGCTCCATCCGGCGGACATACAGCTGGTACTGCCCTGTTTTCTCATAGAGGGACACATAGCCCCGGACTTCCACCTTCATGCCCTCGGACGGCCTGAAGGCAAGCGTCCTCGTATCGGAGGCGAACATGACCGCCGCGATGGCGCCCTCCTCGTCCTTCAGCGTAAAATAGATATGGCCGGAGGAATGCCATTTGCAGTTTGAAATTTCGCCGGACACCCAAAGGTCGGATACGATGCGGTCCTGCGCGAGAAGGGATTTCACATACCGATTCACCTGCGAAACCCGGTAGATCCGCCTCTCCATCAGCCGCCCCCCTCTTCCTGTTTCGGAACAAGGCTGCCGAGAATGCCGTTGATAAAGGCCGGCGCCGCCTCCTGCGAGTATTTTTTTGCCAGATTGACCGCTTCGTTAATACTCACGCTTTCGGGAATGGAATCCTGAAAGCGGATTTCATACAGAGCAAGGCGCAGGATCGAAAGGTCTACCCTGGAAAGCCTTGACAGCGTCCAGCCTTTCAGCGCCCCTGAAATCTGTCCGTCAAGCCCGGACGCCTCTTCCATCGTCCCGCGGACCTCCTGCAGCATAAACTCTCTGTCCTCGTCCGGTACCGGCTTCTCCACAAAGGCGCTTAGATACCGGTCCACGGCCTGCTCCGCGTCGCCTGGGGAAAACTGCAGTGCAAAGAGAATCTTGAACGCATGTTCTCTGGCGGTAGTACGACTCATAGCGCCCTCCGAATTCTTATATTTCGCTCTCCTTAGCCTCTTCCTGCTTCTCCGAGCGAACAGCAAGAATGCGGAGGTTCACCTCTTTCACCGTAAGGCCCGTCATATTCTCGACCGTATTGTGAATTTTGGACTGAATCTCCTCCGCGAGGGCCGGAATCCGGACGCCGTAAAACACGGTGAGCTCGATTGTGCAGATCACCTCGTTCTTATCCATCTGCACCGTAATGCCCCGGGTCAGATTCTTCTTCCCCTTGCGGCGCTCCGGCGCGTAGATGCCCCCGCAGTCCGCGAGCGCAATCCCGATGATAATCGATACGACGTCGCCCGCGATGCGGACCTGCCCGAACTGCGTACGGGTTTCCTCTGTCCTTTCCGCTTCCATTGTGTACCTCCCTGCTGTTTCATTTTTATCTATTATACAAAACCTTATGCATAAATGCAACCTCTTTCGTCAAACAAAAAAAACGTCACCCCTTTAGAGATGACGATCCCTCTTCCCGTTATGTATAGTGATCGGGGATTATTCAGTTGTCTTCCGGCTCTCCGAACAGGATTTGCATGAAGTTTCTTCGACCATAAAGAATACACGCGGCGGTATCGCCGGCGGACTTCGGATTTAACAGTTCTTCCGCGATATATGCCTTTATATGCTTTAAGTCCTCTATGGCTTCCGGTGAAAATTTTATTTCAGCCATTGGCGACACCAAGCATTTTTTCAACTTCAGCCAATTCTGTCCAACCCTTTTCCTGCGCGGATTTTTCTCCCTTGGAAAGTTCTCCCATCAACCTGACAGCGGCTTTCGTCTTTTCGTACTCATCCATATCGACAATGGCATATCGGCCCCTGCCGTTTTTGGTAAGGAACACGGGCTCTCCCACGGCTACATCCCGCAGTACCTCGTTGTAATTTCTGAGATCGGAAACCGGTTTAATGTTCGGCATGACTTTTATTCCTTTCAAATTTGCTGTATATATTATATGCTAATCTTTCGTAAAATTCAACAGCATAAATGAAATTCACAAACAGCCGCATTGAATTGAAAGTTTATAAAAGTCCGTACTCCTTCATGGCCTTTTCAAGGCGGGCCGCGCAGCCTTCCCCAATCGTCGTAAGAGGCGGCCTGCAGCAGCCGACGGGCCAGCCCATCTTCTGCATCGCGTATTTCACCGGAATCGGACTGGTTTCCGCGAACAGCGCCTTAATCAAGGGAAGCGCCTCCACCTGCATACGGCCCGCTTCCGTATAATCGCCCTCGAGGCAGCACCCGATCATCCGGCGGACCCGGTCCGGCGCGATGTTCGCGAGAACGGAAATGACGCCGCGCCCGCCGAGCGCCATGGTCGGCACCGCGAGGCTGTCTTCGCCGGTATAAACCGAAAAATCATCCGCCGTGAGGTTCCGGATCATCCCCACCTGATCAAAAACACATTCCTTCACACCGACGATGTTCTCAAGGTCTTCGGCAAGGCGCGCGACCGTTTCCGGCTCCATGTTGAGACCGGTGCGCCCCGGCACGTTATAGAGCACGATCGGAAGCGAAACCGCCTCCGCCGTCATCCGGAAATGCTCGTACAGCCCCTTCTGCGTCGTCTTATTGTAATACGGGGTCACCAGAAGAAGCGCGTCCGCGCCAAGCTTTTCAATGTTTTTCGCAAGCGCGATCCCATGTTTCGTATCGTTGGAGCCGGCGCCCGCCATCACCGGTACGCGCCCGCGCACGTGCCGCACCGTAAAATCAATCACGGCAAGATGCTCCTCGTCCGGCATCGTGGACGCCTCGCCCGTAGTTCCGGCGGCGATAATGCAGTCGGTTCCCTGCCGAATCTGCTCGTCGATCAGCTCGCCCATCAGGGAATAGTTCACGGTCCCGTCTTCCGAAAACGGCGTCACAATGGCGACGCCGGAGCCTGTAAAGACCGTCTTCTTCAAATCTGGTCGCCTCCCCGTTCGTTTACGCTCTGCCGAGATACTCGCCGGTCCGCGTATCGATCTTGATGCGGTCGCCGATGTTGATAAACAGCGGCACCGCAATTTCCGCGCCGGTCTCCACGGTGGCGGGTTTCGTGACGTTGGTCGCCGTGTCGCCGCGAACGCCGGGCTCCGTATGCGTGATTTCAAGCTCGACAAAAAGGGGCGGTTCGACGCCGAATACGCTGCCGTTATGGGAAAGAATCTTAACCTTCTCGTTTTCCTTCACAAATTTCAGCGAATCGCCGAGCTGGTCCCCGCTGAGGCCGATCTGCTCGTACGTTTCGGGGTCCATGAAATAATACAGGGACCCGTCGCTGTACAGATATTCCATGTCCTTTCTCTCAATGTGCGCACGGTCGACGCGCTCCGTCGGCCGGAAGGTCTTCTCCACGACGCCGCCGTTCTTGATGTTCTTCAGCTTCGTCCGCACAAACGCGGCGCCCTTCCCCGGTTTCACATGCTGAAATTCGATGATCGTCCAGATATCGCCCTCGAGCTCGATCGTTATGCCATTGCGGAAATCGCCCGCTGAAATTACCTCTGCCATACTGTAAGTTCCTCCTTGTTCTTCTCTATGCCGCCTGCGCCGGGAACGAAAGCCCGTGAAAATATCCTCGTATCAATCGCATGAATAACGAAATTATTGTACAGTATTTAACCTTTGATTTCAACTGTTTTTTCAAAAAGACAGCCCGAGCCGTTTCCGAATCAGGGACACCGTCTCCTCCGGATTCATGCCCTCGCCGTCGATAATCTGATTGCAGGCCGCTTCGTACAGGGCGCCTCGCTCCGCAAGAAGCGCCTCGATCCGCCGCCGCTTCTCCTCCCCGGCGTAGGGTTTTAAGAGCGGCCTCGTATCGTCGTTTGCGACACGTTCGTACAGCGCGGAAGCCGGCAGCCGCAGATACAGAATACAGCCGGTTTCCCGCAGCGCCCGCACGTTGTCCGCGTCCTTGACGGCGCCGCCGCCGGTCGCGATCACCTGATGGCGCCGCCTCGACAGCCGCGCGATGCAGTCCCTCTCGAGACCTCGGAAGGTCTGTTCGCCCTCTTCGGCAAAAATAGCCTCGACCGTCTTTCCCTGCTCCTGCTCAATGTACCGATCGGTATCGATGAACGTCCAGCCAAGGCGTTTCGCGAGCAGTGCGCCGACCGTCGTCTTGCCGCAGCCCATAAAACCGATCAAAATCAGATTTTCGCACTTCATCCCAACGTCTCCGCTTCGCGATTTTGTTAGCACGCTTTACAGCAGTTTCTGTGCTTCGCAATCCGGTTCTGCCGCTTCATAGCAGCCTCCCCGCTTCGCGATCCGGTCCTTCCGCTTTACAGCAGCCTCTGTGCTTCGTCCTGAAACTGCCGGTACATCGCTTCCTCTTCCGCGCGGTCAAACCGGATTCCAGTCCAAATCGAGAAGGATCGCAGGCCCTGATAAAACAGCATGGCAAGGCCGCCCGCGCACCGCGCGCCGTTCTGTGCGGCGAGGGCGCAGAAGCGGGTCGTGCGCGGTGTATAGACCATATCGACGGCGTATCGCACATTGCGAAAAAAAGCCGCGTCTTCGATGAGCGAGTCCCCGTCCCGCGGGCTCATTCCGACGGACGTCGTCTGAAAGACGACCGGAAACGCTTCGCCGCAGAGTCCTGCCTCGTCAACCGTACGCAACAGCGGAAGCTGCTGCGGCAGCTGCTTCGGCAGCTGTTCCTGTGGCTGCTGTTCCAGTGTCTGCTGCGGAATCCGCTGTTGCGGATGTGCGTATCCGATTTCCCGCGCGCGAAAGGCAAACCCCCGCAGCATTTGCTCCGCCTTTTCCCGCGTGCGATTATAGACGACGATCTCCCGGGCTTTATGCAAAATGGCATAGGCGACGGCGCTGTTCGCCGCGCCGCCGGCTCCCAGCACCAGCACCTTTTCGCCCCGGACGGGCGCCCCGACTTCCTCTACCAGCCTGCCGAAGCCGAAGAGGTCCGTGTTGCAGCCCTCGTAGCCGTCTTCCGCCCATGTAAGAGTATTGACCGAACCGATCAGCCGCGCCTCCGGCGCGATGCGGACCAGCGACCGCATCACAGCCTGCTTGTGCGGAACGGTCACGTTGATCCCCCGGATCGAAAGACGCCACGCGCCCCGGCAGGCCTCCTCCAGCCCTTCCGCCTTCACATGCAGCGGGACATAGACCAGATTCAGCCCGGACCGCTCGATGAAGATTCTGTGCAGGGCCGGCGAGAGCGTATGCGAAACCGGGTCGCCAATGACCGCCAGCACCTCCGTATGTCCGTCGATCTTCAAGCTGACGTCCTCCTTTCCCGCCTTCGGTAGAAAAACAGCACGATTTTCTCAAAAGGCCGTTTCACCGCCGTGACCCATTCGTCCTTCGGGGATACCGGACGGACGAGAATTGTATACATGCCCATTCTGCGTCCTCCCAGCACGTCCGTAAAAATCTGATCGCCGATAACGGCGATCGCGGAACCGGGCAGCTCCATTCTGCGCATCGCCTCGGCAAAACCGCGTTTGCCCGGCTTTCCCGCGCGGAAGACGTACGGGAGAGACAGACGCGCACTCATGGACTTCACCCTTTCCTCGCGTCCGTTCGATACGATAAAGAGCCGAAAGCCCTGCCGGGTCCTGTCCTCAAGAAACGAGAGCAGCGCCTCGTCCGGCTCCTGCACGTAATACGGAAGGAGGGTATTGTCAATATCCAGTATGAGTCCGCGGACTCCCTTCCGGAGCAGCGCGTCATAATCAACCGCCTGCACGGAATCCTTATATTCGTCAGGGTACAGCCATGTCTTCATTGGTCTGTATTGGTCTGTATTGTTCTGCATCGGTCTGCATCAGTCTGCATTGTTCTGCATTGTTCTGCATTGTTCTGCATTGGTCTGCATCGGCCTTCATTGGTCTTCATCAAGAATTTTGCGAAGGGACGGAAACAGTTCCAGACTTCGCCGCAGGATGCCCTGCGTCTGCGCGATGACCATCCCGTAGTTGGCGATCGGTACGTTCTGATCCCCGGCGCAGGCGATGCGGTACTGCATCTCCCGTTCATTCAGCATACAGCCTCCGCAGTGCACAATCAGCCGGTACGGGCGCAGATCGAGCGGAAATTCCGTACCGCTGCAGGTCGCAAACCGGACGTCCGCTCCCGAATATTCCCGAATCCAGCGCGGAATCTTCACCGTGCCGATATCGTCGCACTGGCGGTGATGCGTGCACCCCTCCGCGATCAGCACCGTATCGCCGTCCCGCAGAAAGTCAAGGGTCCTGACCCCGCGCAGCAGGGGTTCCAAATTTCCCTTATACCGCGCGAACAAAATGGAGAAGGACGTAAGCGGAACCTCCTCCGGCGTATCCTGCGCGACCCGCCGGAAGGCCTGACTGTCCGTAATGACGAGTTTCGGCTTCACGCCGAGCTTCGCAATCGTGTTTTTAAGTTCGTATTCACGGACGACGACCGCCGCCGCATCCGCTTCCAGAATATCGC
>CAYUPA010000015.1:560-5134 GCA_964446565.1 uncultured Lachnospiraceae bacterium | reverse complement strand
GCTGTCGATCGGAATCACCAGAATGACCAGATCGCCGGCTGAAAGCATGTCGCCAATGATCCGGCGGCCCGAACCTTCCGGCGGCTTCAGCCGTGCGATTCGCTCCCTCAGTTTCTGAATGTTCTCGCCGGTTTTCGCGCTGACGCCGATCTGCACCTCCGCCTCCGCAATCGGCCCCTTCGCCTCGTCGATCTGGTTAAAAACGATCAGATACGGAATCTTTTTCTCCCTGATGCGCGCAAGAAGCGCCTCATCCTCTTTCTGAAGGCCCTCTCCCGCATCCGCGATCAGGAGGGCGATATCCGTCTTGTTGAGCGCCTGATAGCTCTTTTGCACCCGCAGGCTCCCAAGTGTGCCCTCATCGTCGATGCCCGGCGTATCGATCATCACGACGGGGCCCAGCGGCAGAAGCTCCATCGCCTTCTGCACAGGGTCCGTCGTCGTGCCGCCGATCTCGGATACAATGGAAAGATTCTGTCCCGTCAGGGCGTTGACCACACTGGACTTGCCGACGTTGCGCCGTCCGAACAGCCCGATATGCACCCTCTCCGAAGAAGGCGTTTCGTTCATGCTCATTGCCGCTTTGCCTCTCTGTCGGACGCGGAAATTTTGTATATTTTCATTGCAAATCTCCCTCTATATCAGACGGGGCATCTATGTCCGCGTTTTGCAAGTTTTGCAGACGGACATCCGCGTCCGCGTTTTGCAAGTTTTGCAGACGGACATCCGCGTCCGCGTTTTGCAAATCCGCCTCCGCGGCGCGCGGCTTTCGTTTCCCGCCAAAGCGCCCCCGCAGGTTTCCGAGGCCTCCGGTCCGAAGGTCCTTCCATACCGAAGGGCAGAACAGCAGCAGAAGCGGAATCAGCTCCAGCCGGCCCGCCAGCATGTCAAAGATCAGTACCAGCTTGGACAGCGGCGAGAAAAAACCGTAGCCGCCGTAGGGGCCTACGAGTTCCAGTCCGGGGCCGATGTTGTTGATCGTCGCCGCCACCGCGGTGAAGGAGGTAACCATGCCCGCCGCGTCGAAGGACAGGATTAACACGGAGATGGAAAAGATAAGGACATAAATGACGATATAGACGCTGATCGCCCGCGACGTCTCATGGTCGATGGGCTTTCCCTCAAATTTGATCTTCCGCACACTGTGCGGATGCAGATAATAGCCGAGCTCTCGCGGAATCGATTTGATCAGAATCGCGATGCGCGATATCTTGATGCCGCCGCCCGTGCTGCCGGCGGACGCGCCGATGAACATCAGCAGGACCAGAATCGTTTTCGCCTGCTCCGGCCAGAGGTTGAAATCGGTCGTCGCATACCCGGTCGTCGTCATGATGGAACTGACCTGGAAAAAGGCGTCGGAAAGCGCGAGGCCGATATTGCGGTACCGGGACAGAATGCTCCCCGTAATGAGGAGAGTCGCCGTCGCCATAATCGCCAGATACCAGCGCAGCTCTTCGCTCTTAAAGGCTTCTTTAAATTTTCGCAGGAGAAACAGATAATAGATATTGAAATTCACGCCGAAAAGCATCATGAAGACCGCGATGACGATCCGGCAGTACTGCGAATAGGGCTGTATGCTCATCGACGTCACCGCAAAGCCGCCGGTACCGGCCGTGCCGAAACTGATCGTTAACGCTTCGAAGCCGCCCATGCCGCCAAAAAGAAGCAGCATAATCTCGAGAAGGGTCATAACGAAATAGATGGAATAGAGCACGAGGGCCGTCGTGCGCATCTTCGGACGCAGCTTGCCGACCGAAGGGCCCGGGCTTTCCGCCCGCAGAAGATACATACTGGAGCCGCCGGAAAGCGGAAGGATGATCAGAACAAAAACCAGAACGCCCATACCGCCGACCCAGTGCGTAAAGCTCCGCCACATGAGGCTCGTATGGCTCATTTCTTCGATTTTTGTGAGGATGCTGGCTCCGGTCGTCGTAAAGCCGGAAACCGTCTCAAAGAGCGCGTTGATCGGCGAAGGGATGTCGCCGCTGAAGACGAAGGGAAAGGCGCCGAAGACGCTGAGCACGATCCAGCACAGCCCGACCGCTATGTAGCCTTCCTTGGCGTAGAAATTCGTTTTTTTCGGCTTTCTGTGCGTGAGCAGGACGCCAAGGCCCCCCTCGACGAGCAAAACCGCCAGATACGCCAGCCCCTGCGGGTATTCGTGATAATAAAGAGACGTCGCGAAAGGAACCAGCAGCATGACCGCTTCAAAATTCATAATCCAGCCGACGATATAAACGATGATTGATATGTTCATGGTTTTTCTCTGGGCCGCTTCCCTTTACCTTGCGAGAATATCCTGTATATTGGTGAGACCTTGCACCGTCGTCACGACGATCACGGAATCGCCGACCTCGACGCTGTCGCGCCCCCGCGGGATGAACGAATGGCCCTTTCGGGTAATGCAGCCAAGCAGGATGTTCTTCCGCAGGGACAAGTCCTGCAGCGGAATGCCGGTCACCCGGGACTTCTCGCGGATGATGAATTCCAGCGCCTCCGCGCGGTTTCCGATAATCTTATACAATGTTTCCACGTTGTTGCTCCCGATCGAGTTGTTGCGGGCGCGAACGTAGCTTAATATGCTTTCCGCCGTGATGTTGCGCGGATAAATGACGGTGCCGAGGTCCAGCGACTCGATCACGGAATCGAAGTTGAGGCGGTTCACCTTCGTGATCACCTTCGCTTTTGAATTCTTCCTCGCGAAAAGGGACAGCAGAATATTTTCCTCGTCAAAATTGGTCAGCGTTACGAAGGCGTCCGTATATTCCAGGCCCTCTTCCATCAGAAGGCCCTGATCGGTTCCGTCGCCGTTGACGACGACGGCCTTCGGCAGCAGAACGCTTAAATCATCGCAGCGCCTGCTGTCCTGCTCCACGATTTTCACCTGCATACCGAAGCGGAGAAGCATCGTCGCAAGATAATAGGCGTTCGTTCCGCCGCCGATGATCATGCAGGACTTGACCGCCTCGGTCGCCATGCCGATCTTGCGGAAAAATTCTCTTGCTTTTTCCGGCGCCGCCAAAAACGAAACCGAATCGCCGGCCTTTAACACGAAGCTGCCCTCCGGGATCGTCACTTTTAATTCCCGTTCCACCGCCGCGATCAGCACATCGGCCTTTAGCCGGGGCACGATATCATAAATCGGCATATTGTCCAGAATAGACGCGTCCGGAATCCGAAACTGGATCAGTTCGACCCGTCCCTTGGCAAAGGGGTTGATATCGATGGCCGAACGTCTTCGTAAAATCCGCGATATTTCCGCGGCGGCCGCGTATTCGGGATTGATCACCATGCTCAGCCCCAGGCCCTCTTTAATGAATTCGATTTCCTTGTTGTACACCGGGTTGCGGACGCGGGCTATCGTGGGACACGCGCCCGCCTTCTTTGCGATCAGACAGCAGAGAAGATTCAGCTCGTCGGAGCCGGTGACCGCGATCATCAGGTCCGCCGATTCCACGCCGGCCTCCTGCTGCACCGTATAGCTTGCGCCGTTGCCGACAACGCCCATCGCGTCGTACGTTGTAACCGCGTTCTGGACCAAATCGGACTTTACGTCAATGACGGTGACATTATGCCCTTCCTGCGCCAGCTGTTCGGTCAGCGTTACGCCGACCTTTCCGCAGCCGACAATGATAATGTTCATGCGTTACCTCTCGCCCTTTCTGTAATCCTTCGGTATTCTAAAGCCCGAACGCCTAAATTCTGAACGCCTAAATTCTATCACTTCCTACTCCATTCTGCAAGATTTTCCGCTATTTTTACCGCAACCGGCAGGGGCCGTGGATTACTTCTTTTTCTTTTTCTTCTGTTTCGGCGGCTTTATGATTTCTTCGATATCGTAGTCATCGCGTTCGTCGACGCCCTGATCATATTCCCTGAGTTCGGGCAGGCCCATGGTCAGGTCCATCTCCGGATCGTGCGAATGGTTCTTCTTTTTGTCCGCCTTATGGTGCGACGCGTGCTTTCCGTGATCCGCCTTTTTCCTGTCGGACGGCTTTGCCGAATTCTTTGAATCCTTCGAAGCCTTTGAATCCTTTGAACCCTTCACGGCCGAGTCCCTCGAGTCCCTGGCCGCCGTCTTCTTTGAGTCCCTGGCAGTCGAATTTTTTGCGTCTTTCGCAGCCGAATTTTTTAAGTCTTTCTCGGTCGAATTCTTTAAGTCTTTCGCGGTCTTCTTCTTTTGTTTTTCGTCCTTTTTTGCGGCTTCTTTTGCGGTTTCCTTTACCGCGATGCTGCGAACGGACGCACTGTCGCCGGACGCCGACTCCTGTCCGTTTTCGTTCGCCGGCTCCATGTAGTCTGCTGTCTCCTGCCGGTCCGCTGTCTCCTGTCCGTCTTCGTCCGCCGGCTCCATGTAGTCCTCCGTTTCGTCGAAGGCGGTAATTTCAATGCCGATGTTTTCCGAAGCATCCTCGACCGAAACCCTGACAATCGGCTCTTCTCTGTCCTCCTGTAAAATTTCCTTTTCGCCGGACGCGCCGTTCTCGTTTTCTTTTTCGTACCGCGCCGCATCCTCCGCCGTATCTTGCGTGGTTTGTTCTTGTTGTTATTAGGTTGTTTTTTGTTATGTTTGT
>CAYUPA010000015.1:0-550 GCA_964446565.1 uncultured Lachnospiraceae bacterium | reverse complement strand
TCTCCAACGGCTCCTGTCGCATGGTCAGCGAAGAAAACCACGCCCGCATGGAAGGCCACACCGGATGAACCAGAATTCCTGGCGTCCCTTCGTCAAAGACCTCTTTCAGCTTATTAAACTCCTCATAAGCGTCATACCCCGCGAATTCTCCTTCACCCTTTATAACCCGGCAATCCACGCCCATGTCCATAACCACCGCTCTGCCAAAGGGCACCGGACTGACCGCCAGCCTGCGTTTTCCCGACACCCTAAATGTTTTTGGATTATACGGCCAGGTGTAGGCTTTAAATCTCATTGGTGATAAATTCATATCCTCACCTCCTCAAAAGCTTGAAATACTTCCGTCATATCTTCTGCTGGTTCCTCCGCCGTATCTTCTGCTGGCTCCTCCGCCGTATCCTCTGCTGGCTCCTCCGCCGTATCTTCCGCCGCAATTTCAACGAACCGCCCGTCCTCGGTCTCAACGGTCCGTATATGCGGGCTCCCGGATGAAATGCTGCCCGACAGGAACAGGGCGGCCTTGGCGCAGACAGGGCCTACGATTTCGTAC
>CAYUPA010000014.1:1720-15032 GCA_964446565.1 uncultured Lachnospiraceae bacterium | reverse complement strand
CCGAAACGTATGTAAAGGACTGGTCCCGCATATCGCCGTCATAGCTCATGATGCCGTCCTGCGCGTCCCGGCTTTCCTCCTGCATGTCCGCCCAATCCAGTCCATCCGGCTCGTCAAGCCTGTAATGGCGGCTGTACCGCATCACCTGAGCCACCTTCTCCGACAGCAGGCGCGCGAGACGCTCCTCGTCCATCCGTTCATCAAAGTCCCGGAGGAAATCGTCCTCGTCAAAAATGATGCCTCGTTCCCGGCGCAGCCTTAAAGCAGCCGCTTTTCCCTGCGCGTATGCCTTTCGCGGCGAAAGGGCCATCACCCTGTCGAGCAGCCGCGCCTTATAACGGTCAAAAGCGCGGTACGCCTCGATATAGCGTTCCTCGATCTCATCCGGTCCTATCGACGCATCGGGTCCGGACTGCGTATCAGACCCGGATGCTTCATCGCGTCCGGATGCTTCCTCAAGTCCGGATGCTCCGTTCGGTCCGGGCTGCGCATCGCTTCCTATCGGCGCATCGGGACGCGGGGCGCTGCCGTCCGCCTCAAAATCCCTCCGGATTTCGGAAAACCGGTCGCCGTGCAGGAGCTTTTCCATCTCGGCATCCTCCGCCGCGTCGAAGGCGTCGTCGATCGCGTCTTCCACGGCCATGCGCATATCCCTCAGGAGAATGCGCTGCTCCTTCGTAAGGTCCTCGTTTTCGGCCTTGAAATACAAAGCAAAGCTGTCGTATTCCCACAGCATCCCGCGGAATACCGGCTCCGTCTTCGCCAGTTCCTCAATCCGTTCATAAAAATCGGAAGCAATCAAACTCAGCAAAGAGGCTGTATCCACGGCCTCGATCAGTTCCTTCCGAATTTGCTCCTCGATATCCTTCATTTTCATCCCCTTCGCGGCCCCTACCGGGTCCATTTTACAAACGAATAGCCCCTCGCCTGCGCCTCAGCCACGAAATCCGTAACGATGGCCGCGTTGGTCGAGCTGACCGCGTGCAGAAGATAGATCGCGCCGGGATGCAGCGCGTCAAGCGCCATTGCAAGGGCTTCGGAAGGCTCCATCTGATTCGCCGGGTCCCAGTCCGCGTAGGCAAAACTCCACAGCGTGGACTGGTATCCGACCGACTGCGCCGCGGCGAGAGCCTTTTCGCTGATCGCGCCCTCCGGATTGCGGAACAGGAACATCTCGTAATTGAAATGCTCTTTTACATACGTGTGGAGACCCATGATTTCCTCCCGGGCCTCCTCCAGCGAAAGCTCCGTCATATTCAAATGATTCACGGAATGGTTGCCGATCACATGCCCTTCGTCGATCATGCGCTGCACAAGCTCCGGTTCCGATTTCACATAGGGCATCGTCACAAAAAATACCGCTTTAACGTCCGCTTCCTTGAGCGCGTCCAGAATTTTCGGCGTATAGCCGTTTTCATAGCCTTCGTCAAACGTCAGATAGATGTTGCTGTCGTCCTTTAAGAACCACGCGTCGTATTTTCCGTACCGTTCCTGCAGGTCCACACAGGCCAAAGGCCGGTTCCTTTCGTCGCGCTGGACGCCCGGCCCCCATTGCTCCTGCACGGAGGGAAGCGCGTTAATCTCCTCGTCCGAAAGATGCAGCTGCGGGATGAAAACAGGCGGAGCCGCGAGGTCCACCCGGTCGTCCTGCATCGAATCCTGATTGTCCTTTGAAACGGGCGCCGTCGAATCGAACAGGACCTCCTGACCGGCAGACGGCTCCTTCCCCGCGGAGGACGCGGACATATCCTCCCGCGGCATGCCCTGCCCGCAGGCGGTAACCGCGCAGAGCAAAAAAACGGCGCACAGAGCGAAGCGGGCCACGCACAGGACGGAATCCCCGATTTTTTTCTTTTTCATCTCTAACCCAGTTTTGTTAAATGCCAGATTTTCTTCTTTTTCATCTCTAACTCAGTTTTGTTAAATGCCAGATTTTATCGTTGTATTCCTGAACGGCACGGTCCGCGGCGAAACTATGCGATTCGGCGATGTTGATGATCGCCTTCTCGTTCCAAAGCGCCCGGTCGCGGAACTGCCGGTCCGCTTCCCGCTGCGCCCTGCAGTAGTCCTCAAAATCCGCGAGAACCATGTACGGGTCCGCCTCCGCGCCGTTGTGTCCGATCAAAAGCGAATCGACGATCTCAGGGAACGCCGCGCTCGGCCCGCCCGGCCTTCCAATTCCGGTCCGGATCGCGTTCAGGGCGCGGGCGATCCACGGATCGTGCTGGTAGAACGCCATGGGCTGATAGCCCTTCTCCGCGAGCTCTTTAACCTCCTGCGTGCGCAGACCGAAGATGAACATGTTCTGCTCCCCGACCGCCTGACAGATTTCTACGTTCGCCCCGTCCATCGTGCCGATCGTCAGAGCGCCGTTCAGCATGAGTTTCATGTTGCCGGTGCCGGAGGCCTCCCGGCCGGCGGTGGAAATCTGTTCGCTCAGATTCGCGGCCGGCATCAGAATCTCCGCGATGCTGACCTTATAGTCTTCCAGAAATACGACCTTCATCCGGTCCCGTGTGACCGGATCATGATTCACCATCTCCGCGACCGCGTGAATCAAATGGATGATCTGCTTGGCCATATAGTACCCGGGCGCCGCCTTGGCCCCGAAGATAAAGGTTCGCGGCACGCAGTCCCGGTTCGGATCGTCCTTGTATTCATAGTACATCCGAAGAATATGCAGAACATTCAAAAGCTGGCGTTTATACTCATGCAGGCGCTTCGCCTGCACGTCGAACAGGGAATCCGGGTCCACGGCGAACCCGTTATGCTCCTCGATATACCGGGCAAGCCGTTCCTTGGTCCACTTCTTGATTCTGTCGAATTCCGCCTGCACCGCGGGGTCCCCCGCGTACCGGCGGAACCTGCCAAGTTCCTCCGGCTTGCGCAGGAACCCCACGCCGATCGTATCGCAGATCAGTTTGGTAAGCGGCTCGTTCGCATAGCCAAGCCACCGGCGGTACGCGATGCCGTTCGTCACATTGGTGAATTTCTCCGGCATGATATGGTAGAAATCCCGGAACAGATCATCCCGCAGAATTTGCGAATGAAGCGCGGAAACGCCGTTTACCGAGAAAGACCCTGCGACGCTCAGATTCGCCATGCGGACCTCGTCGTAGGCGACGATGGCCATGCGGGAGATCGTATCCCAATCGTTCGGATAGTATTGCCAAAGGCTCTCGCAGAAGCGGCGGTTGATCTCGACGATGATCTGATAGATGCGGGGCAGAATCGTCTTCACCAGCGATTCCGGCCATTTCTCAAGCGCCTCGGTCATGACCGTATGGTTCGTATAGGCGACCGTTTTCGTGGTGATCGCCCACGCGTCGTCCCAGGTCAGTCCGTGCTCGTCCATCATCACACGCATCAGCTCCGGAATGACGAGCGCCGGGTGCGTATCGTTAATCTGAATGACGACGTGCTCCGGCAGATTATCGAGCCGCCCGTAGGCGCGCATGTGCTGGCTTATAATATTCTGAATAGACGCGGAAACGAAGAAGTACTGCTGCTTGAGACGGAGCGATTTTCCTTCGACATGCTTATCCTCCGGATACAGAATCTTGGAAATCATTTCCGCCATCGCCTGTTCCTCGATCGCTTTCAGGAAATCGCCCTCCCCGACGTCGTTCAGATTGATCGACTTGGTGGATTTGGCCTGCCACAGGCGAAGGGTATTCACCGTATCGGACTGATATCCCGGAATCAGCATATCGTTCGGCACCGCCATCACGCTGATATAGTTCTTATACTCGACCGCGAGATGCCCCGATTCCCAGTGTTCGACGAGCTCACCGTTAAAGCGGACCTCCACGGCCTCGTCGGTTCGCGGAATCAGCCAGCTGCGTCCGGAATCCAGCCAGCTGTCCGGCAGTTCCGTCTGCTGCCCTTCGACGATGCGCTGCTTGAACAGCCCGTATTCATAGAGGATGCTGTAGCCGGTCGCCGGAAAATTCTGCGCGGCAAACGCGTCCATATAGCAGGCCGCGAGACGTCCCAGCCCGCCGTTTCCAAGGGCCGCGTCCTCCTCGATCTCGTAAAGGTCCTCCAGATTCTGCCCCATCTCCGATAAAACATCCCGGAATCCTCCAAAAGGCCCATGTTGAACAGATTATTCCTGAGCGATTTGCCGATCAGGTATTCCAGCGAGAGATAGCAGACCCTTTTGGCATGACGCTTTTCGATTTCTTCCTGCGTTTTGGACCATTTCTCCATCATCAGGTCCCGCACGACCAACGCGCAGGAATGGTACATCTGGTTTTTGGAGGCCTGCTCCGGGTCCAGCCCGTAGTGGCGCTGGAGCTTCCCGGTGATCAGTTCCTTCAATCGTTCCCTTTCCATAAAAGTTGTTTCCCTTTCCTTACAATCCGAAATCCTCTACTGCTTTCCCGTGATCTTCCGGTACAGCGCCAGATACTCCTGCGCCGGATTGTTCCAGCTGTAATCCATGCGCATCGCGTTCTCGATCAAATGCTTCCACGCGTCCTTCTGTTCATAGAGGCCGAGGGCCTGCCGGATGACATAGAGCATATCGTGCGCGTTATAGTCATGGAAGGTAAAGCCGCAGCCCTCGCCGGTCGCCGCGATATAGGGCTTTACCGTATCCTTAAGCCCGCCCGTCTCGCGAACGACGGGAATCGTGCCGTACCGCATCGCGATCATCTGGGACAGGCCGCAGGGCTCGCTCTTCGACGGCATCAGGAACAGGTCCGCGCCGGCATAGATTTTCTGCGCCAGATCGACATTAAACGTCAGATTGACCGAGACCTTCTGCGGATAGCTGTCCCGCGCTTTCTTAAACTGCTCCTCATACATCCAGTCGCCGGTTCCGAGCACCACGAACTGCACGTTCTCCGACAGAATGTTGTACAGAACGCGGGCGACGAGGTCCAGCCCCTTATGATCCGCAAGGCGCGTCACCATCGCGATCACAGGAACCGCCGGATTCACAGGCAGCCCGAGCAGCTCCTGCAGTCCGGTCTTGTTGGCGGCCTTGTCCTCAATCGTATCGATCGAATAATTTTTGAAAATTGAAGGGTCCTTCGCGGGATCATAAACATCGCAGTCGATGCCGTTGAGGATGCCGCTCACCTTCTGTTTTTCCGCGCGCAGAATATCCTGCAGCCCGTGTCCGTAAAATGCGTACTGCAGTTCCTCCGCGTAGGTCGGGCTGACCGTTGAGACCCAGTCGGAAGCGAGAATCCCGGCTTTCAGGAAATTGACGCAGCCGTCGAACTCCAGATAGCCGTTTTTGAACTCTTCGCTCGGCAGGCCCAGCACATATTCCGTAACGCTGCCCGGGAAAACGCCCTGATACTGAATATTATGGATTGTAAGAACTGTTTTCAGATTCGTATAGGGTCCCCCGGTCTTCCGGTAAAAGCGGTTCAGATAGACCGGCGCCATCGCGGTCTGCCAGTCGTTGCAGTTCAGCACGTCCGGCTGAAAATCAATATACCGGAGAATGTGAAGAATAGCGCGGGAAAAAAAGGCAAAGCGCTCAGCGTCGTCAAAATGGCCGTACAGGCCCTTCCGTCCGAAATAATACTTGTTGTCCAACAGATAGTAAACTACGTCGCCGACCTTCGCCTCGTAGATGCCGCAGTACTGGTTCCGCCACGCGAGAGGAACCCAGATTTCCTCGATCCGCCGCATCGTCTTCTTCAGTTCCTCCGGAATTTCCTGATACAGCGGAAGTACGACGCGAACCTCCGCGCCCTTCTTCATGAGCGCGGACGGGAGCGCGCCCGCCACATCGCCCAGACCGCCGGATTTGATAAAAGGAACCGCTTCCGAAGCCGCGTATAAAACCTTCATTTCAAGTCCTCCTTCCCCTTAAACCACGCTTCCCTTGGACAGCACCATAGGAAACAGTTCAAAGCCGAACAGCTTTCTGTTTTCCCGGATTACGACATCCTTGTCCGTAATCACATAGTTCAGCTGCGAGTTGGCCTGAATCTCGCAGTCCTGCATAATGATCGAATTGCTGACCGCGGCGCCCCTGCGGACCCGCACGCCGCGGAAAATGATGCTGTTTTCCACAAGGCCCTCGATGATGCAGCCGTCGGCGACCAGCGCGTTTTTCACGCTGCTGCCGTTGCGGTAAATCGTCGGCACCTCGTCCCGCACCTTGGTCGCGATCATGGACGGCTTGTAGAACAGATCCCTGCGGACTTTCTCGTCGAGAAGGTCCATATTCGCCTTAAAGTACGAGGCGATCGTGCTGATGGTCGCGACATACCCCTGATACTCATAGCCGTAGATTCGAAGATCATTAAGGCGTCTTTGCAGCACATCGCGGCGGAAGCTGTACAGGTTGTGGCTTGCGCAGTCGTGCACGAGGCTTTCCAGCATCGTTTTTTTCATGATAAAAACGCCCACGCTCTTGTTGCTGGTCCCGACCGCGGGATCAATCGCGACGTCCGTAACGCGGCCGTCCCCGTTCAGCTCGATATAACAGCTCTCCTCGCTCGGCTCCGGCCTGAAATCGCCGTGCTTGTAGATCATGGTGATGTCCGCGCCTTTTGCGATGTGATACTCGAGAAGGTCGTCGTATGTCATGTTAAAAACCGTGTCGGAATCCGAAAGGACCACGAAATCGTTCGTGGAGCGGCGGATAAACGTACTCGCGCCGGCAAGCGCCTCCATCCGTCCGCGGGTCGCCGACGAGGTCACATGTTCGGACTGCGAGAACGGCGGGATGATGAAAAGCCCGTCGCGCCTGCGGCTGAGCTCCCATTCCTTTCCGCTCCCTAAATGGTCCATCAGCGACTGATAGTTGTTGCGGGTAATGACCGCCACTTTGTTGATTCCGGAATTGACCAGATTGGACAGGCTGAAATCGATGATGCGGTAGCGTCCGGCGATGGGCAGGGACGAGACGGCGCGCTTCTGTGTAAGCGCTTTCAGCTGATCGTCATTCTTATAGGCAAAAACGATAGCCATCGTGTTTTTCATAACGAATCCCCCTTCTCCTTACTTGAGCCGGTTCTCCGCCAGCATCTCGCCGGCCCCGACCGTGACGCCGGCTCCGACGGTCAACTCGTTTCCAATCACGGCGATCTGCCCCTTTTCGCACTCGCTCATCTTCTGGCCAACCCGTGCGCCCGCGCCGATCACCGCTTCCTGCCCGACGATCGCGTAATCCACGGCCGCGCCGGCCTCGATCCGGGCGTTCGGCATGATCACGGAATTGCGGACGATCGCGCCGGTCCCTACATAGCAGCCGTAAAAAATCACGGAATTTTCGATATGGCCATAGATGTTCGCGCCTTCCGTCACCATCGAGTTCTTTACGATCGCCTCTTCGGACACGAAGTGCGGCGGTTCGTTCGGGTTGCGGGAATAGATGCGCCACGACGGCTCGTGCAGATCGATCGAGATGTCCTCGCCGCTTAAAATCGCCATATTCGCTTCCCAGAGCGATTCGATGGTTCCGACGTCCTTCCAGTATCCCTTGAACTCATAGGCATAGACCTTATCGCCTTCCGCAATCATCATCGGAATGATGTTTTTGCCGAAGTCGTTGGAGGAATCCGGGTTCTGCTCGTCCTCCTCAAGATACTTGCGCAGCCTGTCCCAGCTGAAGACGTAGATTCCCATGGAGGCTTTCGTGGATTTCGGATGCGCGGGCTTCTCTTCAAACTCGTAGATTTCATTATCTTCATACGTGTTCAGGATTCCGAAACGGGTCGCCTCCTCGAGACTTACGTTCAGAACGGCGATCGTGCAGGCCGCGCCCTTTTCCCGGTGATACCGGATCATCTCGGAATAATCCATCTTGTAGATATGGTCGCCGGAGAGAACGACGACATAATCCGGATCGTACCGGTCGATAAAGTTGATGTTCTGATAGATCGCGTTCGCGGTGCCCTTGTACCACTCGCCCGCTTCCCCGCTTCTGGCGTAAGGCGGCAAAATCGCGACGCCGCCTTCGATGCGGTCAAGGTCCCAGGGCTGTCCGTTGCCGATATAGGCGTTTAATTCCAGAGGACGGTACTGCGTCAGCACGCCGACCGTGTCGATTCCGGAATTGACGCAGTTGCTTAGCGGGAAATCGATGATCCGGTATTTCCCGCAGAACGGAATCGCCGGTTTCGCCACCTGAGAGGTCAGTACGCCCAGACGGCTGCCCTGTCCGCCCGCAAGCAACATGGCTACTGTTTGTTTTTTCTTGCGCATAGTCACTTTCCTCCATTATGTATTCCGTTTTTTCGTGCCAGCCGGCGGCCCGGCTTCAGAAAAACGCAGGCCATCTGCGGTACGGTCAGTTCCAGCGAAAAATCAAGCCCGTCGCAGGGAATTTCCTCGCTGCGGATCGTTTTGGGGTTGCGAATTCCCTCTCCGCCGTATTTCTTATCGTCGCTGTTAAAGACCTCGTGGTACATCGCGTGCTGATAGACTCCAAGACGGTAGCTCGAGCGCCGTACCGGCGAGAAATTGAGAATCGCCACGATCTCGTTGCCCTCCTCGTCGATCCGGCGCAGCGAGATGATGTTGAGCGAGCTGTCGTCGCAGTTGATCCACTGAAACCCTTTCCAGCTGTCGTCAACACGGTACAGAGGCGGGTTCTCCTTATAAAAATGGTTCAGGTCCGCCGTATAACGCTGCATCTTGCGGTGCATCTCGTAATCAAGGAGGAGCCAGTCCAGCCCCTTCTCATAGTTCCACTCGATGAACTGCGCGAATTCGCCGCCCATGAACAGGAGCTTCTTCCCGGGATGCGCCATCATGTAGCCCAGAAGCACGCGCAGATTCGCGAACTGCTGCTCGTACCGGCCGGCCCATTTGTTGACGAGGGACTTCTTGCCGTGAACAACCTCGTCGTGCGACAGCGGAAGGATGTAGTTTTCGCTGAAGGCGTAGGTCAGCGAGAACGTCACGTCCTTGTGATGGTACTGCCGGTAAATCGGATCGAGGGCGATATATTCCAGGATGTCGTTCATCCAGCCCATATTCCATTTAAAATTAAAGCCCAGACCGCCCGCCTCCACGGGACGGGTAATCAGCGGCCACGCCGTCGCTTCCTCCGCGATCATCATCACGCCGGGATACTCGCGGAAGACCGCGGTGTTGAGCTTTCGGAGAAGGTCCACGGCATCGAGATTTTCGTTGCCGCCGTAGCGGTTCCTGCGCCACTCGCCGTCCCTGCGCCCGTAATCCAGATACAGCATACTGGAGACCGCGTCCACCCGCAGCCCGTCAAAATGAAAGACGCCGAGCCAGTACATCGCGCTCGAAATCAGAAAACTCTGGACCTCCGTGCGGCCATAGTCGAAAATCTTGGTGCCCCACTGCGGATGCTCGCCCCGCAAAGGGTCCGCGTGCTCATAGAGCGGCTCGCCGTCAAACAGCGCCAGCCCCGCGCCGTCCCTTGGAAAATGCGCGGGCACCCAGTCCATCAGGACGCCGATCCCGTTTTGATGGCACCGGTCGATGAAATACATCAGGTCCTTCGGTTCGCCGTACCGCGAGGTCGGCGCGTAATACCCGATCACCTGATACCCCCAGGAGCCGTCGAAAGGATATTCCATGAGCGGCATGACCTCGATATGAGTATATCCCATCTGCAGGACATAGGGAATCAGCTCGTCCGCCATCTCCCGGTAGGTATAGCGCCGTCCGTCCTCATGCATTTTCCAGGAGCCGAAATGAATCTCGTAGATGTTCACCGGCTTTCTGTAAATTGAGGCCCGGTCCCGCTCCTGCATCCATTCCTGATCCTGCCATGGATAGCCCGAAATATCATAGAGGATCGAGGCTGTCCCGGGGCGCTTCTCCATGTAAAAGCCGTACGGATCGCTTTTAAATAAAAGCGTGCCGTCCTTCGTCTCAAGGACATAGCGGTACATCATGCCCTCGTGAAGGCCGTGTCCGAACCCTTCCCAGACGCCGCCGTCGTAGCGGTTCATCGCGACCGCGCCCGTCTCTGTGCTCCAGTTATTAAATTCGCCTACGACAAAGGCCCGTTTCGCATGCGGCGCAAAGACGCGGAAAACATACTCTCCCGTCTCGTCCAGTTTGTGGGCTCCCAGGTAACGCCACGTCTGCGTGTTGGTTCCCTCATGAAACAAAAACCGCGGAAACTCGGTGTCCTGTTTCAAGGGAAGCTGTTCCGTTCCGTTGCTCATCGAATCCCCCCTCTGTCATATTGCCTAATTATACCATGGCTTTTATACAAAAAATAGGGGTATTTTACAAAATCCGAGATTTTTTTACGAAAGCGGGGCGGCGGGACGATTTGCGTTTTACAGGCTCCGGACGGCGGCCGTCCCGCGTTTTATGGAACGAAAGTTCTATTTCTCCCCGGCGGCGGGACCTTCTATCATTTTGCAGAAATCCTCTTCGCTCAGGATCGGAACGCCCAGTTCGCGCGCCTTTTTATTTTTCGCGGACGAACTTTCTGCATTGTTGTTGATCAGATAGGTCGTCTTCGCGCTCACGGAAGAGGACGTCTTTCCGCCGAGACTCTCGATCCGGCTTTCCAGTTCCCTGCGGTTCGCAAACCGCGTGAGCGAGCCGGTAATCACAAACTGCATTCCCCGCAGAACCGGCTCCTCCCCGTCTTCTTCCGGACCGAACTCCGTCCTGAATGTAAGAAACTGCGCAAGATCGTCAAGCATACGCTGATTGGACGGCGTGCTGAAATAGGAGACAACCGATTCCGCCGTCACAGCGCCGAAGCCTTCGATGCCGGCGATCTCCTCCGCGGTCGCCCCGCGAAGGCGCGTAAGGTCCTCGCCAAAATATCGGCACAGGCTTTTGGCGCCCGCCACCCCGACATTGAGGATGCCGAGCGCGTAGACAAGGCGGTACAGTTCCGTGTTTCGGGACGCTTCAATCGACGAAAGGAGCTTGTCCACCGAACGCTCTCCGAAGCCCTCAAGTGCCCGCATCGCGTCCCTGTGGGCATGAAGGCGGTACAGATCGCCGAACCGTTCAAGCACCCCCATTCCGATCAGGCGTTCAAGCGTCGCCTCGGACAGACCTTCGATGTTCATCGCATCCCGCGAAACAAAATGCGTAAAGGCCATCAGCAGCTTCGCCGGACAGGAGGGATTCGTGCAGACCATCACGCGGGTGTCGTTGTTTTCTTCGACCTCGGCCTTCCCGCCGCAGCGCGGGCAAAGCCCGGGCAGTTCGTATGTGCCGCTGCGGGTCAGATTCTTCGCGATCTGCGGAATGATCATATTCGCCTTATACACTTCCAGCGTGTCGCCAATGCCGAGGCGCAGGTCTTCGAGGATGCTCACATTGTGCAGACTTGCCCTGCGCACCGTGGTCCCTTCCAGTTCGACCGGCTCAAAAACGGCGACCGGATTGATCAGCCCGGTCCGCGAGGTATTCCACTCAATCGCGAGGAGCCGGGTTCGGGCCGTCTCGTCCTGCCATTTAAACGCGATGGCGTCGCGGGGAAACTTCTGCGTCGTTCCCAGCGCCTGCGAATACAGAAGGGATTCGTAGGTCAGCACGAGGCCGTCCGAGGGAAAGGGCTGGTCCGCGATTCGTTTTTCAAAGTCCGCGACCGCGTCCAGAATCGTAGCGCTGTCCACCCGGACCGTTTCCACAACGTCAAACCCCTGCCGTCTGAGAAAGGCGAGCTGTTCCAGTTTGGAATCGTGATACTCCGCCTCGCCGCCGTCCTGCACAAGGCCGAAAGCGATAAAAAAAACGCCCCGCTTCGCCGTAACCCGGCTGTCCAGCTGCCGGACCGTTCCGCTGCAGAGATTGCGCGGATTTTTATACTGTTCCCCGGCCTCAAGCTCCTCGTTGACGCGGTCAAACGCGTCATAGCTCATCACAGCCTCGCCGCGCAGCGTAAGCGGTTTCGTATAGGGAATTGTAAGAGGCACGTTACGGAAAACCCGCGCGTTGGCCGTGATTTCTTCCCCGATTTCCCCATTGCCCCGCGTGACCGCCTGCGTCAGCGACCCGTCCGTATACTTGAGGACCACGGTCAGGCCGTCCATCTTCCAGGACAGAAGGCCGGCCTTGTCTCCCAGCCATTCCTTAAGGGTCTCCGGCTCCTTGGTTTTGTCCAGAGAAAGCATCGGCTTTTCGTGGGCGACCTTCGGAAGCGCGCTTCGGACCTCATATCCCACCTGCTGCGTCGGGCTGCCGGAAAGCACGGTGCCAAGCTCTTTCTCAAGGCGCGCAAGCTCGTCGTAGAGCGCGTCGTATTCGTAATTCGAGAGAATCTCCGTATCGTTCTGATAGTATTGATATGCCGCCTCGCGGAGCGTTTCCGTAAGCTCCTTAAGACGCGGCAGCCTGCCGTCTTCCACCTGCGCCCCTCCGTTCGTATTTATATCCGTACTTTCGCCGTATTTATATCCGTGCTTTCGCCGTATTTTTACCC
Organism: uncultured Lachnospiraceae bacterium; assembly: GCA_964446565.1. GTDB lineage: Bacteria > Bacillota > Clostridia > Lachnospirales > Bianqueaceae > CAYUPA01. Next base: position 2,677 of record CAYUPA010000014.1, on the reverse strand, counting down.
GTATTCCCGCACGCTCCCCGCGGTATCCGGATTTAACCCTTCACCTTCTGAATGCCCGCGAGACGGACAAATAAAACTTTTTCGCCCGCGTTCACAAAATTGACCTTGACCTGATAATCGGCGTTGACCGAGACAACTTCAAGGATCGTCCCCAGTCCGAATTTTTTATGCTGCACCAGATCGCCGACCTCAAAAGTCTCAAGCTCTTTCGGTTTTCCAATCGTCTGTTTCCCGCTGTTTACGTACCGGTTCGTATAATCGACCTTCGGCGTATTGACGAACTGCCGCTTCTTAACATGCCGCAGACCGTCCCGCGACTCGGTAAGAATTTCCTGCGGCAGCTCCATCAGAAAGCGGGAGGGCCGGGAAAGCTGCTCGATTCCGTGTATGCGGCGGCTTTTCGCGTATGTCATACACAGTTCCTTCTGCGCGCGGGTAATGCCCACATAGAACAGCCGCCGCTCCTCCTCCATATCTTCCTCGTTATCCGAGTCGATGCTTTGATACCCCGGAAAAACGCCGTCCTCCATTCCCGTCATAAAGACGGCGGGAAATTCCAGCCCTTTCGCGCTGTGCAGCGTCATCAGCGAGACCGCGTCCGCCTTCTCTTCAAAGTCGTCAATCGCGGCAACGAGCGCAAGCTCCTCCATAAACGCGATTAACGACGGGTCCTGACCCGTCTGCTCGAACTGCGCGGCGCGGTTGATCAGTTCCTCAATGTTGCGCTTCCGGTCCTCGAATTTCTCCGGATCGTCCTCGCGCAGGTAGTCCTCATACGCGGACTGCTGCACAATCTGATCGATCAGCTCCGGAATGCCGTGATTCGCTCCGTATGCGCGAAGCTCCTCGAGCAGTTCGGAAAATGCGCGCAGTTTTTTGTAGACCCGCTTTAATTCGCTGTCCCCTTCGAAATTCTCGATCGCTTCGCAAACGCCGTACTCATGTTCCACAGCGTAC
>CAYUPA010000014.1:252-1710 GCA_964446565.1 uncultured Lachnospiraceae bacterium | reverse complement strand
CACCGCGTACTTCCGGAAACGTTCGAGGGATACGGAACCGATTCCGCGCTTCGGCACGTTGATCACGCGGTCCATCGCCGCGTAATCCTTATCGTTCACAATCAGGCGCAGATAGCAGAGGATATCCTTGATCTCGCGCCGCTGATAAAAAGGCGTTCCGCCGTACAGACGGTAAGGAATCCCGGAAAGAACAAAGCTTTCCTCCAGCGCGCGGGACTGCGCGTTCGTTCTGTATAAAAGCGCCGTTTCCCTGTACAGCAGCGTGCCTTCCTGCACGCGCGCCGCAATCTCCTGCGCGATGTAGTCCGCCTCTTCCTGCTCGTTCTGCGCTTCATATACGCTGATGAGGTCGCCCTCCTCGTTTTCCGTCCAGAGCTGCTTCTCCTTGCGGGCGGCATTATTATGAATGACGGCATTGGCCGCCTGTAAAATGCGTTTGGTGGAGCGGTAATTCTGTTCCAGCCGAATGACCGTCGCATCCGGATAATCCTTTTCAAAGTCCAGAATATTTCGTATATTTGCGCCGCGAAAACGGTATATCGACTGATCATCGTCGCCGACCACGCAGAGATTGCCGTATTTCGCGGCCAGCAGACGGATGAGCGCATACTGCGCCATATTGGTATCCTGATATTCATCCACCATGATATAGCGGAACCGCTCCTGCCAGGTATCAAGAATCTCCGGATGCGTGTTAAAAAGCTGCACCGTCTTTACAATGATATCGTCAAAATCCATCGCCTGATTGTCAAAGAGGACCCGCTGATACTGACGGTAAATCTGAGCAACCTTCTCCTTATAAATGTTGCCCTCCGCGAGTTTTTCGTACCGGTCGGGCGTCAAAAGCTCGTCCTTGGCGCCGCTGATGGCGTTTAAGACCCCTTTCGGCGTAAACGAAGACTCGTTCAAATCCATCTCCTTGAGAATCCGGCGCATCACGCTCTTCTGATCCTCCGGGTCGTAGATCGTAAAACCGTTTTCATAGCCGAGCAGATCCGCGTGGCGCTTGAGGATGCTAATACAGGCCGAGTGAAAGGTCGAAACCCAGGCCTCGGAAGAGGCCTCTCCGATCAGGTTTCGCACGCGTTCCTTCATTTCTGTGGCCGCCTTGTTGGTAAAGGTAATTGCCAGAATATGCCAGGCGGGCACCATCATGTCCTCGATCAGATAGGCCATTCTGTGCGTAAGGACGCGCGTCTTTCCGCTGCCGGCCCCCGCGAGGATCAGCACCGCGCCTTCCGTCTGAAAAACGGCCTTTTTCTGCATATCGTTCAATGTGTCGTATTTTAAGTTCCGCGTATCGTTTTTCTCAGTCATTGATCTCTTCCTTCATTCGCTCCAAAACGAGCTTGTATCCGTCGGCGCCGTAATAGAGGGCGCGTCCGACGCGGCTGATCGTCGCGGTGGACGCGCCGGTCCTCTCGCCGATTTCCTGATAGGTCACCTTTTCCTGCAAAA
>CAYUPA010000014.1:0-242 GCA_964446565.1 uncultured Lachnospiraceae bacterium | reverse complement strand
GTCTCTGGGCCATCGCCCTGAGTTCGTGAACCGTGCAGATATCTTCAAAAAACCGGTAACATTCTTCTACGTTTCGCAGTGTGAGAATTCCCTGAAACAGCTGGTTAATATCCTCCTGCTGCAGCTTTTCGTTCATCGTTCTCCTCCTCTGTACAGCGTTTCTCTCCGGGACCGCATACGCAAGATATCCAAAAAAGCGGAAACCGAAAAAAAGACGTCCCAAGTTTCACTTAGAGACGCTG
>CAYUPA010000013.1:6975-15068 GCA_964446565.1 uncultured Lachnospiraceae bacterium | reverse complement strand
GTGGTGTGCGGCGCCGAAACGGCAGAGGGATATCCCTACAGGGAGCCGTCGGACCTTAAAGAAATTCAGATGCTTCGAAAGGAAGGGCCCTCTTCTTTTTCCTATGATGAAAAACAGCTTGCGGACCGGCTCTGCGGCGCATGGACGGGGCGGATTTGCGGCTGTCTCCTTGGAAAAACGGTGGAAGGCATCCGTACGGACGAGTTGATTCCTTTTTTGAAGGAAAGCGGGAACTATCCGATGCACCGTTATATTTTCCGCAGCGATCTGAAGGAAGACACGAAGCGAAAATACAGGTATCCTTTTGCGGAGCGGGCCTTTGCCGATCAGGTGGACGGGATGCCCGTGGACGATGATACCAATTATACCGTAATGGCGCAGGAAATCGTCGAGCGCTGCGGGCGAAACTTCACGTCCCGCGATGTGGCGAAAGCATGGGTGGACCTGCAGCCGAAAAACGCCTACTGCACGGCGGAGAGGGTCGCGTTCTGCAATTTCGTAAATGGATACGTGCCGCCGGTATCCGCGGTTTACCAAAACCCGTACCGGGAGTGGATCGGCGCCCAGATCCGCGGCGATTATTTTGGATATATCAATCCCGGAAACCCGGAACTTGCGGCGGAGATGGCATTCCGTGACGCGTCGATCTCCCATGTGAAGAACGGTATTTACGGAGAGATGTTCGTTGCGGCGATGCTGGCGGTCGCAGCCTGCACACAGGACCGGGAAGCGATTCTTCTGGGCGGTCTTGCGCAGATTCCCCATACGTCCCGGCTGTATGAAGCGATTATGGATGTGATAACCGGCTTCCGAAATGGTATAAGCCAGGAGGACTGCTTCAAGCGGATTCACAGCCGCTTTGACGAGTATTCGGGACACGACTGGTGCCATACGATTTCCAACGCCATGATCGTAGCCGCCTCGCTTTTATATGGAAACGGGGACTTCGGCAAATCCATCTGCATGGCTGTGGAAACCGGTTTCGATACGGACTGCAACGGCGCGACGGTCGGCTCGGTACTGGGAATGGCGAACGGCGCGGGGAGCATCGGCGCGGAGTGGACAGGACCTATCCACGATACGCTTCATACCAGTATTTTTGGGGTCGGCACCGTCAGGATTTCGGAGCGCGTGCAAATGACGCTGCGGCATATCGCGCAGTAAAAAAACTTCTTTATGAGTTGTACAGGATCGATCCGCGCGGCGGATGCGGGAGAGCGAATAGCCCGCTTTGGGAAAAAATAGAAATAAGAGGCAAAAGGTCGCATTTGGGTTCACCGCGTCCGGAAACAGGAAGCGCAGACGGTTTTTGCGGATTTCCTGCGATAAAACGAAAAGAAAAAGTAAAAAGGAACGAAGACGGAAAAAGAAGTCCGTCTTCTTTTTTGCGTACCGGTTTTTTCGCTTTTTTCGATGCTACAGAGCGAGGGGATGGAATCGATGGTTGTTTCACTCATCACTTCGATTCAGAAAGGCGGGTAAATTGGTTCTGCGTTCCGATTTCATCCCCAATTTTTGGAAATGGAGAGAAATTATGCAGATTCAGCTGGGAATCCATCTTAAAGACCTTGAATATGCGGATCGGCTTTGTCGGTATGTCAACCGCGAGCAGGGCGGTTTGACCGCCGTGCGGGAGCCGGATCAGAAAGCGGACGTTTGGCTCACGGACGATTTGCGTTTTGCCGAGACCTGTAAGCAGCCTGTCATTTTGTCCGCGAACTCCGACGCGGCAGGAAACTGGAAAGGGGAACGGATCAATTCCTACCTTCCGGGACCTGTTTTTTACCGGCAGATTCGGCAGACAGCCGTCCGTCTGCTCGGTCGGAATCATTCCATAGAACCCGTGAAGACACAGCAGCCGATTCCCGCCGCGCCGAAAGAAGCGGGCGAAGGGCGTCTCCTGTCCGTCTACTCGCCAATCGGCGGCTGCGGAAAATCTTCCTTTGCGATCGCGTTAAGCAAATCTTTGGCTGAAAGATACGGCTCGAGACGCGTTTTATATCTGAATTTAGAAGAATTCTCGGACTGGCGCACGTTTTTCCGGACGGACGGCCCCTCGAATTTATCGGATTTTCTTTACTATATGCTGATTGACAATCCGTCCTGCGAGGAGGCGAAAGAGTATATGAAAAACACAGCCGTCAGGCAGAGAAGCGGGGTTTATTTCATCGAACCCTGCAATGCCTTTGAAGATTTAACGGTGCTGTCAAAGACGGAGACGGATCATTTTATCGATCTTCTATGCGCGTGTTTCGATATCGTGGTCTGCGATATGGGAACATCGGTTTACGAAGGGATTCTCCTGTTTCTGCAGCGCAGCAGCAGGCGGTATCTTCTGGTCAACGCCTCTCCGTCCGGTCAGATGAAACTCCGAAATTATCTTGACGTATTGAAACGGCAGCATTTTGAGGACCTGGCGCTTGGCGATCAGACGACATGGATTCGGGTCGGCGAAGGGGCGTTAAGGGACAGGGAACAGGAAGAACGCTGCCGAAATCTGCCTGTGCAGCGAAATTTATGCAAGGAAACCGACGATCTTTGGGATTTTAATACCGACACGGAGTGGTATCAGAAGGTAAGCAGGATTGCGGAGGAGGTCGCGGCCTTTGCCGGATGAGGAATTGCAGCGGTATTTGACAATAAAGGGCAAAGTGCAGGAGAGCATCCCCGTTCAGACCAATTATACGGATGAACAGGTGAGAAGCATGATCCGGAGAATTCTCTCCGAAGAAGCCCGGGAGCGGTTTCTTAACGTAAAACAGCGGGTATCGCTGGGGCAGCGGATTTTTGACGCGCTTCGCAGACTGGATGTATTGCAGCCCTACCTGGAGGATACGGAGGTCACGGAAATCATGGTGAACGGGCCGGATGCCATCTACGTTGAGAAAAACGGAAAGCTGGAACGAACGGATTCCACGTTTGAGTCAGTCCGGCGCCTTGAAGATGTGATTCAGCAGATCGTCAGCAGTGTGAATCGGACGGTGAACGAAGCGAATCCGATTGTCGACGCGAGGCTCGCGGACGGCTCCCGGGTTAATGTGGTTTTGCCTCCGGTCGCCTTAAACGGGCCGATTTTGACCATACGAAAGTTCAGGGCGGACCCTATTTCGATGCAGGAACTGGTCCAATGGGGAACTCTCACGCAGGAGGCGGCGGATTTTCTAAAAAAACTGATTCAAAACCGGTACAATATTTTTGTCTGCGGGGGTACGGCATCCGGCAAGACGACGCTGCTCAATATCCTGTCCAATTTTATTCCAAAGGAAGAGCGCATCATCACCATTGAGGACGCGGCGGAACTTCGGCTTTCCTCTCTGGATAACGTAGTAACGCTGGAAACCAGAAAGCCCAACGTAGAAGGCAAAGGGGAAATCACAATCCGTGATTTGATCCGCACCTCGCTCCGTATGCGTCCGAACCGGATTATCGTGGGCGAGATCCGCGGGGCTGAGGCGTTGGACATGCTGCAGGCAATGAATACCGGACACGCGGGCTCTTTAAGCACGGGGCACGCCAATTCCTGTGAAGACATGATTTCCCGGATTGAAAGCATGGTGCTGCAGGGGGTCTCGTTTCCCATTGAAGCCATACGCCGGCAGATCGCGTCTTCCATCGACATCATGGTTTTTGTGGAACATCGTCCGGATGGAAAACGATGGCTTATGGAAATCTCGCAAATTACCGGGTATGAGAACGGAATGGTCTTAATGGAACCCCTGTTTATCCGTGAGGAAGGAGCGCTGAAACGTACGTCGAATGAAATCTGCAGAATACGGGAATAAATATCGCCTGTCGATGAAGGAATGGGTCTTTTATGGCGGTTTGAGCGCGCTCGCTGTGTTCGGAATTGTGTTCCTGTTTTATCAAAGCCTCTTTTTTTCCAGTCTGTGCGCGGCTGTCGGCGCGGTTCTGCTTCCTCTGTCCATGAGAAAGAGCCTGCTGCGGAAAAAGCGGCAGGAAATAACGCTCGAATTCAAGAACAGCCTTTATAATCTCTCCTCCGCGCTTCGGGCAGGGAGGTCGCTCGAAAGCGCTTTTGAAACGGTCTGTTCGGAAATGGACCCGGGAAGTTTCCCCCGGTTTTATCCCGCTATGCAGCGAATCCTCGCAAAAACAAGGCTGCAGCGGCGATTGGAGGATGTTTTGTATGAGTATGGCGTTGAAACCGGAATCGATGAAATCACAAGTTTCGCGCAGATTGTGAGCATCAGTAAACGCACGGACGGCAATATCACGGGGATCATCGAGAATACCGTCCGGCTTTTGCAGGAAAAGATCGAAATGCAGCAGGAACTGGAAGTTTTGCTTGCGCAAAAGAAAACCGAGCAGCGAATCATGAATGTAATGCCGTTTTTTGTGGTGGGGATGCTGCTGATGATGGCGCCGGATTATGTTCGTCCGCTGTATGAAACGCTGCAGGGGAGGCTGATCATGACCGTCTGCATGATCATGGCGGCGTTCAGCGTCCTCATTGCCCGGAAAATAGCGGATATCCCTTTGTAGGAAAGAGGAATGCAGGGTGATTGGATGGATTTTCGAAGGAATTGGCCTTTTATACTGCCTTTTTTGTATTCTGCGAGACCGCCCCCGCGGGCTGCTTAACGCGGGGATCAGCCTTGGAAAGCGAATCCGCTGGATTCCGCTCTTTAAGCGAAAGACAAAAGATGGTTCCATAGAGCGCTGTCTTTTTCCGCAGGAATCCGAAAAGGAACGGGCTCTTAAGTATAGAAATCTGCGGCTTGGCGTTTTAATCGCCGCGTTGGTATCGACAGGAGCCGTTCTGCTCCTTGCGGAGGGGATGAACCAGCCTGCGCCTTTTCTGGGGCTTCAGCTTGCGAGGCCGCGGTATGGAGAGCCGGATGGTTCTGTGGAATATAAGGTAGAAGCGGAACAGGACGGACAGCGCACGAGCCGGGATCTTCGAATCGAAATTCCCAGCCAGGACCCTTCAAAAGAGCAGGCGGAGGCGCTCTTTGCGGAAGCGGAAAAACAGCTGCGGGATTTTGCGGAAACGTTGGAATTTACGGATACGGGCTTTACGCTGCCGGAAAGCGTGGGACCCGTCGACCTGCGTTTTACGTCGGAAAGACCGGAGATAGCGGATTCTTCGGGAGAGGTGGACTGGACGCAGGTGCGTGAAGAGACGGCGGTGCCGTATGATGTCCGGATGAGCCTGAATGAGTATACGAGCGAGTTTACCCTGGAAATCATTATATCGCCAAAGGTAAGGTCGTTTACGGAGGAGGTGGAGGAAACGCTGCGGGGCATTCAGGAAGGGTCCTGTCTGGGAGAAACGGAACTTCAGCTCCCGACGGAGGATGAAAATGGAATCACCTACAGATGGAGCGCGCAGGATGCGGCCTGTTCGCCCGGAATTCTCCTTTTGTGGCTGGTTTTGCTTCCCTTCCTTGTTCTTTATGTTTTTGAACAGCGGTATAAGAATCAGATTCAAAAGCGTAATCAGCAGATTTTACAGCGGTATCCGGATATGCTGAACAAGCTGATGATTCTGATGGGAGCGGGACTCAGCCTTACAAAAGCGTGGGAAAGGATCGTACAGGATTATCGTCTGCAAAAAGAAAAATATCGAATCTGCGAGCCTTTGTATGAAGAGATGGATCAGGTCGGGCAGCAGCTGCATAATGGGTATTCGATGGAAGAGGCCATTCAGCTGCTTTCAGAACGGACACAGATTCAGGAAATTCGCCGTTTCTGCAGCATGCTGCAGATGGGCTGGCGAAGAGGCGACAGTCATATTCTCACGCATTTAGGAGAATTGTATGAACAGGTATGGGAGCGGCATAAGCAATCGGTTAAAAAGCTATCCGAACAGGCGGATACAAAGCTGCTGTTTCCGCTGATGCTTATGCTGGGCGTCGTTATGATTATCGTACTGGCGCCGGCAATGATGACAATGCATATATAAGGAGACTGCTTATGAAATGGATGTGGACATGGTGGAAACGCTTTTTTAGGAATGAAGACGGCTTTGGGACCCTTGAACTCGTTTTGCTGGTCTGCGTCTTAATCGGACTGGCGCTGCTGTTTAAGGATACGATCGTTGAATTTGTGACCAATATGCTGGGGAAAATTTCTTCACAGGGCTCATCCTTTGACCCGGGTGCGATCGGCTGATGAAACTCAAGGGAAAGTTTACGGTTGAGGCTGCCATAATATTCCCGGTGATCTTTCTTTTATGTATAGTCTATTTAGAACTCGCGCTATATTTTATGGCGGTTGAATATTCTAAATCTATCTGCAATCAAGGACTCATTGTATGGAGTCACTCGTCGGAGGAAGAGGCGCTGCGCTTTCTTGAGCAGCGCCTTGAGGGTCAGAATTTCCTTGCAAACGCGAAGGCGGAAACAAACGAGGGAAAAGAGCTCTTTTCCTCGAAGAGAACCGTGGAAATAGAGGGCGTTTATACGCTGCTCTTTCCGCTTACGGTAAGGACGTCCTCGTCCGGATATGAAGAGAACGAAGCGGCGTTTGTCAGGACGACGGATTTACTATGGGATCTGGCGGGGCGAGTTAAAAACGTGCGGGATTTTCTCGCTGAGTGGAAGAGTGGAAGTTAAAATGCGGCATCGAATGAAAGGAAGCGTCACGGTTTTTTTCAGTATCATCATGACGGCCTTTATTCTGTTTTTTATCGCGGTCTATCTGGCGGAGCAGATACTGGTCGTGCAGCTTAAGGGCCGTCAGATGTTGGAAGTGAGCGCCGCGGCGATGCTGGCGGGGTATAATCAGCCCTTGCAGGAGCGGTTTGGTTTTTTTGCGATGGAATCGAGCGATATCGCGGAACAGGACCTCAGGTTCTTTCTTGAGGAAAATCTGGCGCTCCCTGTACGGAAAATCACTGAAAATCCCGCCTTTTTGACTGCCGGCAAAGGAATGCCCAATGATTTGTACGCGTGCACATTGGAAAATCTGGACGTCGAGTGCAAACGGGTTCTGACGGACGCCGAAGTGTATGAGGAACAACTGTCCGAATACATGAAGTATCGTTTTCCAGCGGCGCTTGTAGAGGAATATACGCATCTTCTGGATGAAGTGAAGACTGCGGATTCCGACAATTCCATTCGGGAAGAGGCCGGGGCGTCGGAGCTCATGCAGACCTATATGGAGCGTTTCTCGTCTTTTATATCCAGCCTTGAGGGATGTCTGTCAAACGGAGAACCGACAGGAGAGGGAATCAAAGAGTTCTGGAATGCGGAGTGGCGGAAACCGGTGTATGAACAGGTTCTGGAAAACAGGGAAAATGGGGAAATTTACAGCGCTACGCTTCTCACGTGGGCGGATCACGCCTCGGTATACCATGCAAGGAATCAAAATTGTCTGCAGGAATGGCTTCTTTTATGCGAAGAAGGAGCGACAGTCCGGGAAAAACTGATGGAGCTAAAACAGAAGGCTGAATCGGAAGAGACCGTTCAGCAGATCGACGCGTATCTTGCGGCGCTGCATACCGGAAATGCAGAAGACCGGCTCGTTCAGACGGCTCTGTCTAAAAATTCCGCTCTTTTGCAGGAAGCGGAAAGAGGCTTAAAGGAACTGACAGAAGAGGATGCTTCGGCCGCGGCGATGCACAAGGCGAAAAAAATGCTGGAATATAACGAAGATATTCAGGTCGCCTATGAGGTACAGCCTGCGGAGGAGACACGGTCGTGGTTTTCCTTATGGGATGAACTGCAGGATTACGTGACGGACCTCAAGGCTTATGTGGAGGATGCGGATAAACTGCCCGCGGCAGAAAAGAACACGCTGCCCTCTGCATTGGTTCCTGAGGAAGATGAGGCGGAGGACACGGCTTCCCTGCCGCCTTCCATGAAGGAAGCGCTGCAGGGGTTCGCGGGAGCGGCGCGTCTGAAAATGGAGCAAACGGAATATCTTACAGGGATGTTTCGGAATCTAAGCGAAATCATTGGTGAGAAAAACGGAAAGGAAAAGAAGCCCGGCTTTTTTAAGGCCGAGGTAGAATATGTGATCAGCGGCTCCGGAAACGAGCTTACATCCTGTAAAGCAGTCCGAAATCGGATTCTTGGCGTGCGGATGATCTGCAATCTGGTATTTCTGGCGACAAACCATGAAAAACA
>CAYUPA010000013.1:4620-6965 GCA_964446565.1 uncultured Lachnospiraceae bacterium | reverse complement strand
GGGAATCGGGAATACCATCCTCAGCGGAATCATCACCTGTGTCTGGGCTTTGATCGAATCGTACAACGATTACGAACTTCTAATACAGGGCCATGGCGTTCCGCTGCTGAAAAACGAAGAAACGTGGAATACGGATTTGTCCGGGGCATGGGATCAAAGCTGGAAACAGGAATCCGATTCGGAGGAAAGCGGACTTAAATACTGTGATTACCTGAAAATTCTTCTGCTCCTGCTCCCGCAGGAAACGCTGGAAAAGCGCACGCAGGATTTGATTCAACTGACGCTTCAAAAGGAAACGGGAATGGACATACGGCTTTGCGAAATGCCGGTGGAATTTCATGTGCAGGGAAGCTACAGAGCAAAAGGCCGAAGCTGCACGATGGAGGGTGATTTTGCATATTCATAAAAAGAAAGCGGCTTCTTTAACGGTCGAGGCGTCCCTGATCGTTCCGCTGGTTCTGGTGCTGTTTCTCCCGTTTTTGTATGTTATCCGGTCGGTTTATGTGTATGACTGCGTAGAGACCGCGGTGTGCGAAACGGTGCGGCAGATGGAGCCGCTTCTGTATCTGGCGGAAAAAACGGACCAGCCGGAAGGGGAAACGGGGGATACGGCGGAACAGGAGGAAATCGATTCGAATACAGAAACGGCGGTCGGCGACATGCTCCAGAACTACAGGTCCTTTTCTTCGCTGTTGAAAAGCTTTCAGCATGGTTCCGGGGCGAAGGCGCTCACACAGCAGGCCGTTTTGCAGCAGCTTGCGAAAGATTTGACCGCCCGGCTTCTGGAACGGCATAATCTTGAAGACTGGGGCCTGAAAAACGGGCTGGACGGCATTTCCTACAGTTTATCGGAATTTTTCTTTGACGAGGGCAGCCGGAAGTCGCTTTTTGCGATTACGGTTTGTTATGAACTGGACTATAAACCCTCCGCGCCTGTCTACATCAGGACAACCGGACGCAGCTATACCGGACAGGATACGATCGGACAGACTGTCCAGGGAAGCACTGCGGAAGAGAACGAAACCGAGTGGTACCGACTGGGGTCCGGCACGCACTATCATACCAGGGATTGCTATTTGATTGCCAAGGACGTTTTCTCTCTTTCTAAAGAAGAAGCGGTTCAGAGAGGGTACGCGGCGTGTTCCAGCTGCGCGTCCCGTACAGGGTCCACCGTATGGGTTACGGAAGGCGGAGAATGTTACCACTGTGAAGGATGCCGGTATATTCAGCCGGAGCTAACGCCGGTTACGAAAGAAGATATCGAACGGGAGGGCCTGCTTCCGTGCCGTATCTGTATCGGAGGCGGCGAATGGTTTTCCTGATCCGGGTTCTGGAAATTCTCCTGCTTGGAATTATGGCGTTTACGGACTTGCGGGAAAGGTATGTTCACGTCGGATGGCTTGTTTTGTTTTCTCTTGGCGGCATTATGAGTTCCATTCTGCAGGGATCGCCGCTTTTGCTGCAGGCTTTATGCGGAGCGTGGATTCTTGGATCGTGCCTGCTCGCGGGGAAGCTGTCCCATGGCGGAATTGGCGGCGGCGACATCTGGATTTTAACCGTGCTGGCGTTCTGGGAAAATGGAATCGGACTGTGGATCGTTTTGGGAATTTCCTTTATCCTGTCCGCCGCCTGCGCCCTTTTGCTGCGGAAGAGGAAAAATCAAGAGGATATGCCGTTTGTTCCCTTTGTTTTTACAGCGTGCGTTCTTTATACTTTTTTAAGGAGGTAAAAGAGTGGAAGATCAGTGGATCCTGTCGGAAAAGGAAGGCGTGTATTGCTGTTCTTATGAAGAGCAATACGGAATTTTGTATCAAAAACAAATACTGGAATCAGGTTCCGTTCCATTTCTTCTGCCATGTACGCTGGAAGGAAACCGGCTGCGGATTTCAGCCTTCGGAAGGATTCCGCTTACGGAATGGACAAAAAGGGAGCCGGGAACGAATGAAATCATCGAACTTCTTACACAGTTCGACCGAGTCTTGAAAGAAACCGACGATTATTTTCTGGATCAGCAGCGATTTGTCTGGAAGACGGATTTCTGGTTTTGGGACGCTGAAACAAAGAATCTTGCAGGTATCTATGTGCCGGACCGCAGAATGGACGGGAAATCGGAATTTTTCCTGCAAAGCCTTGCGGAAGGGATGATAAGGCAGGCTCTGGAGGCGGATTGGAAAAATGAAAGCGTCATTCTGTTACTTCATCGCTTTTTTTGCGCGGCGAAAAAAATCAAAGAGCAGGAAATGAGTCTGACGGAATTTTTGCGGCAGGAAAACAGGGAGCGGCAGGGAAACAGTGGGCAGCGGGGAAACAGGGGGCTGCAGGAAAACAGCGGACAGCAGGAGAAC
>CAYUPA010000013.1:0-4610 GCA_964446565.1 uncultured Lachnospiraceae bacterium | reverse complement strand
GGAGAACGGCGGCGAAGGCGAACCAGCTGTTTCACAGTCCGATCCTCAGCGGGCGATCAAAGACCCGTTTGTGTTCCCCGAGCCGGTTTCGGAAACAGTACAGACCGTGGAAGAACCGAAAGTTGAATATGAACACGATCTGTTCCGCGCATGGGATGAAATGGAAAAGGAAGGATGCGGGAAGAAGAAGGGACGGAAGAAACTGCGGAACCTCCTTGCTTTACCTTTTGATTAAAATATGCTATAATCGAACCATAGACGGGGGGAAAAGAATGTATCAGAACTTTGCGCACGTTTATGATGAGTTTATGGATACCGTATCCTATACCGAATGGGCCGATTATATAGAACAGTTGTGGAATCGGCATCATCTTCATCCAAAGCTGATTTTGGACCTTGCCTGCGGGACAGGAGGACTTGCCGTTGAACTCAGTAAACGGGGGTACGATATGATCGGCGCGGATATTTCCGTGGATATGCTGGAGGAAGCGAGAAAGAAAGCGGAAGAAGAAAAGCAGAGTGTTCTGTTTTTGCAGCAGGACATGCGGGAATTTGAACTGTACGGCACAGTGCAGTCCATTCTCTGCACCTGTGACAGCCTGAACTACCTCCTGTGTAAGGAGGAACTTCTTCAGGTCTTTCAGCTTGTCGATACCTATCTGGACCCGGGCGGCGTTTTTGTTTTCGATATAAATACAGAATATAAGTACCGTACGGTTCTGTCCGATCATACGTATGCCGACACGTATGAAGACGCGGCGTTTATCTGGCAGAATCAGTATGATCCTCAGACAAAAATCAACGAATACCATGTAACATTTTTCATGGAAGAAGAAAAGGACACATACCGCAGATATGAAGAAACGCATCTGCAAAAGGCCTACCGAACAGATGAAATAATCTCTTGCCTTCAGGAAACGGGATTATGTCTGGAGGCCGTGTATGACGGATTTACATTGCGGGAACCGAACGATGAGTCGGAAAGAATTTGTTTTGTAGCAAGAGAACAGAAGAAGGGGAAAACCGGCAATGCGTGATTCTATGGTTCGGGCAACGGCCGCGGACGGGCAGATTCTGGCTTTTGCAGCGCTGACATCGAACACAGTCGAGGAAGCAAGACGCCGCCACCATACATCGCCGGTCGCAAGCGCGGCGCTCGGCAGGACAATGACGGCGGCGGTTATGATGGGCTGGCAGCTTAAAAATGAAAAAGACAGCCTTTCTTTACAGATTGACGGAGACGGACCGCTCGAAAGAGTCGCGGCGGTTGCCGGCAATGCCGGAAATGTGAAAGGATATGTGCTGCATCCGGAGGCGGACCTCCCCTTAAATGCAAAAGGAAAGCTGGATGTCGCGGGCGCGGTCGGCTCCGGCGTTCTGAGTCTGATCAGGGATATTGGAATGAAGGAGCCATACAGGGGCCAGACGCGTCTTATCAGCGGCGAAATCGCGGAAGATCTTGCGTATTATTTTACGGCGTCGGAACAGATTCCTTCCGCGGTTGCTCTTGGCGTTCTGGTTCATAAGGATCAGACGGTCTGGACGGCGGGCGGTTTTATCTTTCAAATGATGCCGGGAGCGACGGACGAAACGGCTGAGAAACTGCAAAAAATCGTGACCGGTTTTATGCCGCTTACAAAATATTATGCCATGGGCCATACGCCGGAAGACCTTCTGAAAGAGCTGCTTTCGGAATTTGGCTATCAGATTTTGGATAAGCAGGATATTGCGTTTCGGTGCGACTGTAACAGGGACCGTGTTTCCCGCGCGCTTCTGAGCGTCGGGAAGCAGGACCTGCAATCCATGATCGATGAAGGCAAACCGGTCGAGATGCGTTGTCATTACTGCAATTCCAAATATGTTTTCACTCCTGCGGATTTGCGGGAACTTTTAAGGACTGCATCGGAATAAAGCTGCGGAATAAAGTTATGGAATAAAGTTGCGAAATAAAGTTACGGAATAAAAATCGCGGAATAAAAATCGCAGAATAAAAATAGCAGAATAAAAATCGCAGAACAAAGTCACGGAATAGAATCAGGCGGACTGTGCCGCTTCGGGAAGAGATTTCGCATAGGCAAGAAAATCTTTTAACGAACTCTCATGTTCCGGAACAATCTTTCCTCCCGTTTTGTCGATCCGGTTGTCGGTGATGAGATATGTATGCATACCAAGAGAAAGAGCCGGCTCGACATCTTCCGAAACATCGTTGCCAACCATCAGGACCTGTGCGGGATCGAAATTCCGCTGTTCCAGCAGCGTCTGATAGTATTTCGGATTTGGTTTGCAGTAGCCGATAGTTTCATAGGTCGTAATGACTTCAAAATCACGGCTGTCAAGCCCTGCCCAACGTATACGGGCAAGGGTTGCGGCAGACGGAAAAACCGGATTGGTTGCGAGAAGCAGTCGATAACCCTTTGACTTTAAGCACTGAATAATCTGTGCAGGATACGGCGTTTTCCTTACGACACGCTGTACCTGATTGAATTCTTCCGCGTAAAACCGGTCAAAAACCGGTTCCATTTGAGACGCGTCCGTTCCCAGTATAGAAATCAGGGTTTTCCAGAACCGTTCCCGGTTCGACATGGTTCCGTCATTTTGGATCATCGCGGCGGTACCTGTCCAAACAGCCTTGATTGTCTCTTTTGTATTAAGACCAAGCGAACCGACCTTGACACTTAAAAGCGAGAAATAGGCGTCGATAAATTCGTCCTGGTCCATGGATAGAAGGGTGCCGTCAAGATCAAAGAATATGGCTTCCATTGCGGTTTCAAAATTCCTTTCGATTGTAGGTGGGAAACAGGAAAATGGGAAACAGGAAAAATTGCGAGGAAAAATTGCGGCAAAAAACAGGCGAAACAGGAAAAACGTGCAAAAAATGAGACCTTCCTTCTGGAAGATCCGATATGGTTCGTGCGAAACGAACGAGTGCGGATGAAGGGACTCGAACCCCCACGATGTTGCCATCACTAGAACCTGAATCTAGCGCGTCTGCCAGTTCCGCCACATCCGCCTGTGTGTTGTTGACATTCCTGCCGCGAACATGGCCCATATTACCATAAAGCGGAAGGAGTGTCAATACTTTTTTGAGTATTCGCTTGCCATACACTGGAGAATTTCATTTGAAATATTCTTTGAATTTTCACTCAATGTTTTTAGAAGAACAAAACACGATGAAGGAAACAGCATGAAACTGGATAAAAAAAGAAAAGCGATCGAAGCAGTCATCTTTTGTGCGGTCATTCTGCTTATCATCTGTACAGGGGTCGCAATGAACATTCTATATAAAAAGATTCATTCTCAGCCGGAGAGGCAGTCTGAGCAGATGTCGGAACCGTTTCAGATGTCAGAGTCACAGCAGATGTTTGAATCGCAGCAAATGTCTGAATCGCAGCAGATGTCTGAATCGCAGCAGATGTCTGAATCGCAGTCGATGTCGGATCCGCAGTCGATGGCGGCAGCGGAGCAAAATTCAAAAAGTGGGGATTCAGAAACTACCGGGCCGCAGAGAGCGCAGGAGATTCTGGAAACGATGACATTGGAAGAAAAAGTAGGACAGATGTTTATTGTACGCTGTCCTGAGACTGAGGGAGCCTCAAAGGCAGAGAAATATCATCTTGGAGGATACATTCTTTTTGGACGTGATTTTTCCAATATGAGCAGGGAAGAAGTGATCCGAACCATTCAAAACTATCAGAGCGCGGCAAAAATACAAATGTTTATTGGTGTGGATGAGGAAGGCGGTACGGTCAACCGCGTCAGTCTTAATCCTGATTTAAGGGCAGTTCCTTTTGCGTCTTCGCAGGAACTCTATGCGAAAGGAGGGTTTTCGCTGATTCAAAAAGATACGCAGGAGAAATGTGAATTGCTGCGCAGTCTGGGGATCAATTTAAACTTTGCCCCGGTTTGCGATGTTTCGCAGAACCCGGAGGATTTCATTTACGATCGAAGTTTTGGACAGGACGCGGAGCAAACCGCCTCGTATGTGCGCAAGGTTGTACAAATTATGGACGAAGAAGATATGGGTAGCGTCCTGAAGCATTTTCCGGGTTACGGAAATAATGTGGATACGCATACAGGGGTTGCCTATGATGCGCGTCCGTATGAAACTTTCTTACATTCCGATTTTCTTCCGTTTCAGGCAGGAATTGAATCCGGCGCCGGCATGATACTGGTTTCGCATAATGTTGTATCTTGCATGGATGCGCAGCGTCCCGCGTCGCTGTCTCCGAAGGTACATAAAATTCTGCGGGAAGAGATTGGATTTGCAGGCGTCATAGTTACGGATGATTTGGCGATGGACGGCGTGCGAGATTTTGCCGGGGATGAAGACATCGCGATTCAGGCGGTTAGAGCAGGAAACGATATGTTATGTTCTACAGACTTTGAAACACAGATTCCGGCCGTACTTGAAGCGGTTCGGCAGGGAAAAATTCCGGAGAAGAGAATTGACGAATCCGTTTTCCGCATCATTGCATTAAAATTAGCGCTGGGAATTATACAGCCTTGATGCAGAAAGTGAAAACAAAACCGCCCTTTTCCGCGCAAAACGGATAAATGATTGAATTTACGGTTCGAATATTGAATTTACGGTTAGAATATTGATTTTACGG
>CAYUPA010000012.1:13614-15324 GCA_964446565.1 uncultured Lachnospiraceae bacterium | reverse complement strand
CCGGGCGCTTCCTGCCGGGTTCCTGGCGGAGCGCCTTGCGGGGTTCCGGGCGGAGCGCCTTGCCGGGCTTCGAACCGTTCGCCCACCGGATCGTCTTCTCGAATCCATGCCAACCTCCAAATCTATTCTTCTTTTTCCGTTTCGATGCTGAGCAGGCGGCTGTCAAATACGAGGCCGCGCAAAAACGGATTGTACATCACCGGCGATTTCGCGCTTTTTACTCCGATACTTGCCTTCAGCTTCCACAGCCTTCGATCGTACTCCGCCGCTACCCCGCGCTTTCCATGCTCCTCAAACGCCCGGGCAAGACAGACCGCGCTGCGGACGGCGTAGCTTACGCCTTCCGCGGAACTGGGACTGATAAGCCCCGCGGCCTCCCCGATAAGGAGCACCCGGCCCTGTCCGGAATCCACACTGCCGTAGGGCCACGGACGCAGGAGCACCGCCCCGCTTTCATACACGGGCTCGCCCAGCGCAAAGCCCGCCTGCATCAGCTCGGCCTTAAGCACGGTGAACTTAAACCGCACGTCGCGGCTCTTCGGAATCGCGCTTCCGACGATCACCCTTCCGTTTTTGGGAATCATCCAGCTGTAAAAATCCGTCACATACCGGTCGAAGGCCGCTACAAAATACGGACTGTCTCTGTCCGTTTCAAACCATTGCTGCAAACAGGCATATTCGCGCGCCGGGCAGAACATGCCCGGGTCCTGCCCCTTGATCCGGCGTACCGCCGAGGCGGCGCCGTCCGCTCCGACCAGATATCGGGCGCGGAAAGACTGCTGCCCACAGGAACCCTTGCGCCGGACCTTGACCTCCACCGCGTCCTCTTCCTCCTGATAACCAAGAAACGTCGTTTCTTCCAGCGCCGTTACCCCTTTTTCCTCACAGGCTCCCGCGAAAAGATACCGGTCCAGTTCCACCCGGTCGATGTTAAGGTAATGTTTGGGATAGTACCGCTCTTTTTGATTATCAAAGTCAAGGGCGCGAATCGAAAAGACCTGCGGACTTTGCAGGACCCGCACGGGCAGAGCGATTTTAAGGGACGCGAACGCCTGCTGCGCCGACGGGTCCAGAAGCCCTCCGCAGCATTTTTCCGTTCCCTTCGCATACGCCGGACCCGTAAAACGGCGCTGATCAATTAACAGCACAGAAAAGTGCTTTCCGAGTTCCTTTGCCAGAACCGAACCGGCCGGCCCCGCGCCGATAATGATTACATCATACATGAGAGATTTCCTTTCCCGTCCAGCGCCAGCCCCTGTGGTATTTGTTCTTAAGGAAGGAGCCGGCACCTTTTGCCCATCCCAGAGGGCAGCCGGAGACGCCGAGCAGTTTCCAGCCGAAACCGCTTAGGCTCAGCGTTTCGCCCTTCAGATACCGGATCACATTCGGGTCCTCCGGGTCCATATTCAAAAAACAGGCGGTATCCTCCGGTTTCAGGGTCATCGCCCACGCCTGCGACGGCTCAAACCGCCGCGTCTTCATATCTCCGATCCAGAGGCCGCTGCGCAAAACGCGAAGCCCCTTCAGCATTTCCGAGGGCAGCATTTCAAACAGCAGGCGATCTTCCCGGACCGACAGACGCCCGCCCCGCGGCAGTACCGCCGCGATATCCTTCGTCAGACAGTCATCGCACCAGCGGTAAAAATCGCCGGCCTCCCGTTCCCCCGGAAGTTCGGTCTCCGGAAAAGAGAGGTCCGCGCGCTCCGTCTC
>CAYUPA010000012.1:2397-13604 GCA_964446565.1 uncultured Lachnospiraceae bacterium | reverse complement strand
TCAGCGAAGCCGCTGAAACGGTCTCCATCGAAGCCGCCGCATGGCCCTCCGCCTCCGGGCGCCCGCCGTCTCTTCGCAGCAGCGCGATGAAGTGGCCCTCGCCGTCCACGCGGTGCGGCCAGAGCCGCACGCAGCCCTTCAGCGCCGCGTCGCCGTTTTCGATCCACTCCGGACGGCCGCCGTCCATGCCGTCCTTTTTTTCAAGCGGCACGAGATGAAAATCCGGATGCGCGTTCAGAAAATCCTGCACGGACGCCTCATTTTCAACCGGCGAAAACGTACAGGTCGAATAGACCATCATGCCGCCCGGCGCCAGCATTTCCGCGGCTTCGCTTAAAATTTCGCGCTGCAGTCCGGCATAATAGGCGTTGCCGTATTGTTCCCAGTTTGTAATGACGGAGGGGTCTTTATGAAACATGCCCTCGCCGGAGCACGGCGCGTCCACAAGAATTTTCGTAAAAAACGCCTTGAATCGCTCCGCGAGCCTGCGCGGCGTCTCCGTCAGGATCACCGCGTTCCCCGCGCCGAAAAGCTCCAGATTTTTTAACAGGGCTTTGGCGCGGGAGGGAGAAATGTCATTGGAAATCAGAAGTCCGCTTCCTTTAAGTCTTGCGCAAAGCTGCGTGCTTTTTCCGCCCGGCGCGGCGCAGAGATCGAGAACCCTGTCCCCCGGCGCAACCGGCAAAAAGGACGCGGGCGCCATGGCGCTCGGCTCCTGCAGATAATACAGTCCCGCATAGTAATACGGATGCCGGGACGCGTTCCACGCCGCGTCGGCGTAAAACCCCTCCGGACACCAGTCCACGCCGCGAAGAGCTTTCCCCCACAGCGCCGCAAAGCGCTCCGCATCCATTTTCCGCGTGTTAAGGCGCATCCCCTGAAAGACAGGACGGTCAAAAGAACGCTCGAAATCGGCGTACTCCGCGCCAAGAAGGCGCTGCATCGTCCTTGTGTAAGACGCTGGAAGCCCTGTCATGGCAGCGTTATGAGACCGTCGTCCATAAGCGCCGCGAGCGCCTGCATCACGCCCAGCTTTCCATGGCTGT
Source organism: uncultured Lachnospiraceae bacterium (assembly GCA_964446565.1). Taxonomy (GTDB): domain Bacteria; phylum Bacillota; class Clostridia; order Lachnospirales; family Bianqueaceae; genus CAYUPA01. The sequence goes on along the minus strand of CAYUPA010000012.1, from coordinate 12,558 downwards.
AGGTCAGTCCGCCCTGAAAATAGACGATGTAAGGCGGGCGCATCGGCGCGTCCGCCGACAGCTCAATCGAGGAGCCCGAAATAAACGCGCCGGCCGCCATGACGACCCCGCAGTCGTACCCCGGCATGTCCCAGGGCTCCGGCGTCACAAAGGAATCGACCGGCGCGGCCTTCTGAATGCCCCGGCAGAAGGCAAGCACCCGCTCCGGCTTTTCAAGCCGCACCGCTTCCACAATATCATAGTGCTCTTCCTCCGGGCCAGGCGACACGGCAAATCCCAGCGCGTCAAAGACCCGGGCGGCCAGCATCGCCGTGCGGAGGGCGCAGCCTGTAACCTGCGGCGAAAGAAACAGCCCCTGAAAGAGGGACCGGCTGACCCCCAGCGTCGCGCCCGCTTCCTTCCCGATTCCCGGGGCGCTGAGGCGCGCCGCGCACTGTTTCACGAGGTCCCGCTTCCCCACGATATACCCGCCGGTCGGCGCAAGCCCCCCGCCCGGGTTCTTAATCAGGGACCCGACGGTCAGATCGGCGCCCGCCTGCGGCGGCTCGATTTCCTGCGTAAATTCTCCGTAGCAGTTATCGACCATGACGATAACGTCCGGTTTTTTTTGCTTTACCGCGGCGATGATTCCGCCAATCTCCTCAACGGACAGCGAATGGCGGAACGAATACCCTTTTGAGCGCTGAATCGCAACCATGCGCGTATTTTCGTGAATCTTCTCAAGAATCCGCTCGATATCCGGAAATCCGTCCGTATTCAGCTCCGCGATGGAGAAGGTGATATTCCATTCCGCAAGGGAACCGGTCTCCGCGCGGATGCCGACGACGCCCCGCAGGGTATCGTACGGCGCTCCGCAGGCAAAGAGAACCTCGTCGCCGGGCCGCAGACACGCGAAAAGGGCCGTAGAGAGGGCATGGGTGCCCGAAATCATCTGCGGCCTCACAAGGGCGTCTTCCGTGCCGAACACGCTCGCATACACGCTCTCAAGCACGTCGCGGCCATCATCGTTATAACCGTAGCCGGTACTGGTTTCAAAATGCCGTTCCGCGACTTTATTTTCGCGCATGGCCCCCAGTACCTTCCATTGATTGATCTCCTCAATCCGCTCCAGCGCGGCGAAGCGTTCCGACAGCGTTTCCTCCGCCGCGCGGCAAAAATCGCAGACGTCCGGAGAGATCCCCAGCCTTTCCAACTGCGTACAGTATGCCATACGAACCCTCTTTTCTCCCGCCGGCGCTTTCGATTGACGATGCTCCCGAATCAGGGAGCCTGCGCTTTCGTCTGCCGATGCTCTTAATCAGGTACTCGGCGCTTTCGCCTGCCTGCTCCCAAATCAGAGATTCGGCGCTTCCTTCGGCGCCTGGAAAATCACAGGCCGCGCAGGGATAATCGTGGAGATCGCGTGCTTGAAAATCATCATTTGTTTGCCATCCGAATCCAGCATGACGACATAGGTGTCATACCCCTTAATCACGCCCTTCTGCTGATATCCGTTCGTCAGGATAATGGTAACTTCGGTTCGCTCCTTGCGCAGCGTGTTCAGCAGCATATCCTGCAGATTGATCTGCTTGTTCATGTTGTAACCTCCTTATGCGGTACGGTTTTTTTATCTGTATAATGTCTTATTGTACTGTATTTATCCTATAAATTCAAGCTCTTTTTTATTTCCGGGACCAGCCCGGAGGCAAGCGTATCCGCCGTATCGCCTTCGTCCGCGGGAACCCAGCGCACGTTTTTTTCCGCGCGGAACCATGTGAGCTGGCGTTTCGCGAAATGCCTCGTATCGCGCTGTATGACGCGGACCGTTTCCTCCAGAGAGCGCGTTCCCTGAATCAGCGGGACCACTTCCTTATAGCCCAGTCCCTGCATGGATACGAGCGAAGGGTCGTAGCCTTTTTCAAGAAGGCCGCGAACTTCCTCGACAAGGCCCCTGCGGATCATCCCCTCGACGCGCCGGTCGATCCTCTCATAGAGGCGGGACCGCTCCCTGTCGAGCGCAAAAAATACAAAATCATAGAACGGCTCTTTTTTCCTCTGCTCGTCGTTGTACTCGCTGAACGGACGGCCATGGAGCAGGCTGTATTCGAGGGCGCGGAGCACGCGCTTCCGGTTGTGCGCGTGGATTCTTTCCGCGGAAACAGGGTCCACCGCGGCGAGGCGTTCATGCAAGGCCGCTTCCCCGTACCGCTCCATGTTCCGCTCGAGCCGCTTTCTAAGCGCAGGCTGCCCTTCCTCGTCGTCAAAGGCCGCGTCGTACAGAAGCGCCCGCAGATAAAAGCCCGTCCCGCCGCAGACAATCGGAACGCGCCCCCGCTCCGTGATCTGTGATACGGCCCTTTTCGCCCGCTGCTGAAAAAGGCGGACGTTCCATTCTTCATCCGGATTCACAATGTCGATCAAATGGTGCGGGACGCCTTCCATCTCCTCTTTCGTCGTCTTGGCCGTCCCGATATCCATTCCCCGGTACACCTGCATGGAATCCGCGGAAATCACCTCGCCGTTAAGCCTTCGCGCCAGCTTGACGGCGAGGGCCGTTTTCCCGGAGGCCGTGGGGCCCGCTATCAAAACCAGCCGCTGCTTTTCCATGCTACCGCTTAAACCGCCTCTCAAGCTCCTGTTTCGTCATTGTCATCATCGTCGGACGGCCATGCGGACAGTTATAGGGGTTCCCGGAAGCAAACAGCTGTTCCAGCAGGCTTTGCATTTCCTTAAAAGAAATCGCGTCGTTGCCTTTGACGGCCGCCTTGCAGGAGGCCATCGCCATTTTGTCGATCAGGACAGCCTGATCCGCCGCGCGCCCGCCTTCCTCCAGCAGGTCCACCATCGTCTGAAAATCGGCGCGGCCCATCGTTCCGTTAAAGATACAGGGGACCTCCCGCAGAATCACGGAATCCTCCCCAAACGCTTCGACCCGGTAACCGAGCCGGGAAAACACGTCCGTATTTTCCAGCACCCGGACCGCGTCACGGGGCGAAAGCTGAAAAACCATCGGTTCAAGCAAAACCTGCGAATCCAGCTCTCCCTGCGAGAGCTTCTCCTTCAGCCTGTCGTACAGCACGCGCTCGTGGGCCGCGTGCTGATCGATCATATAGAAAATGTCCCTGTCCTCCGCGATCCAGTAGGTACGGAAAATCTGTCCCACCAGCCTGAGCGACGGCGGGACCGCCCTCCTGCGTTCATACGGCGGCGCCTCGTCGTTTTCCTGTCCGCAGGAAACCGCTCCGTCCTTTTCTTGTCCGCAGGGAACCGCCCCGTTCTTTTCCCGTTCATACGGAGCCGTCTCGTCCTTCGTTTGTCCGTAGGGGGACGCCTCCTCCCTCACTGTGCTTTCAAGCGACACCTGTTCAGCCATGCGGCTGCGAAGGCGGTCTCTTTTGGACTGCAAAAGCGACAGCGCCGCATCGTCAAGGCCGCTTACGGCGCCGGGCTCGATGTCCGGGGCGGGGCCGGGCGCTCCGGTTCCTGCGTCTGCGCCTTGACTGGGCGTTCCGGTTCCGGCTCCTGCGTCCGCGCCTTGACCGGGCGTTCTGGTTCCGGCTCCTGCGTCTGCGCCTTGGCCCGGCGCTCCGGTTCCGGCTCCTGCGTCCGCGCTTTGGCCCGGCCCCGCCGGGCTTGGCGCAAACTCCTGCATCCGCGCCGTCAAATCCGTCTTTTTCAGGCAGGAAAGCACAGCCTCGTACACGGCGTCCGCAACCCGGTCTTCCTCCGAAAACCGTACTTCCATCTTGGTGGGATGCACGTTGACGTCGAGAAGCGACGGATCCATGGAAATCCGCAGAACGGCGACAGGATACGAACCCGGCGCGACATAATCCTTATAGGCGTCGTCCAAAGCCTGTTCGATCACCTTGCTGCGGATATACCGGCCATTTAAGAAGCAGCTTTCGTAGGAGCGGTTTGCCCTTACGAGCTGCGGCCTCGAAATATAGCCTTCAACGCCGATCGCTCCCGGGGAGGACAGCGGGAGCAGCTGGGACAGAATATCCTTTCCATAGACCGCGAACACGCTGTTGCGCAGTTTGTTGTTGCCCGGACTGTGAAGCGACGGCTCCCTGCCTTCTTTGCAGTACAGAAACGAAACCTCCGGATGCCCGAGTACAATCCGCTGCACGTAATCCGTGACATAGGAAGCCTCCGTCGCCGGCTTTTTCAGAAACTTTTTCCGGACCGGCGTGTTGAAGAACAGATTCTCCACGCGGACTGTCGTCCCGGCCGGACAGGCGACCTCCTCCATCAGCTTTTCCGCGCCGCCTTCCAGAATATAGCGCACGCCTGTCATGGAAGCGGGCGTCCGGCTCAGAACCTCGACCCGCGCGACCGCCGCAATGCTCGCTAACGCCTCGCCCCGAAAGCCAAGCGACAGGATGCGGGGCAGATCGGCCGCCGACTGGATTTTGCTGGTACTGTGCCGCAAAAAAGCGGTGCGAATCTGATCGGCCTCGATTCCGTTTCCGTTATCGGTCACCCGGATATAGCGCATACCGCCCTCTCGAATTTCAATCTGAACCGAAGACGCCTCCGCGTCGATGGAATTTTCCACAAGCTCCTTAACGATGGAAGCCGGCCGCTCCACAACCTCGCCCGCCGCGATCTGATTGACGGTCGCGGCATCCAGCAAATGAATCGCCGCCATTATCCCCACTCCTTTATTTCCCGCTGCAGTCCGTACAGCGTATTCATCGCCTCGATCGGCGTCATTTCCATGACGTTAAGTCCGCGAATCTTCGCAATCAGCCCGTCCGTCCGGGCCGTCTCCGGCGCGAAAAGCGAAATCTGATCGGGACCTGGCATCTCCTTCGGCCTGCGGTAGGATTTCGCCTTAATCTGGCTTGCCCGTTTGGCGATATCCTGATCCAGAAGTTCGGCCAGTATCTCCCGCGCCCGCTCGACCACGCTCTCCGGAAGCCCCGCCAGCTTCGCGACCTCGATCCCGTAGCTCTGGTCGCCGCTGCCGGGGCAGATTTTCCGGAGAAACACCACATCGTCGCCGTTTTCCTTGATTGCGACGCAATAGTTCCGGACGCCGGACAACTGCCCTTCAAGCTGTGTCAGCTCATGGTAATGCGTGGCAAAAAGCGTCTTCGCGCCGATCAGCTTTTTGTCGCTGATGTATTCCACAACCGCCCACGCGATGCTGAGCCCGTCAAAGGTCGAGGTTCCGCGCCCGATCTCGTCCAGAACCAGAAGGCTGTTGGCTGTGGCGTGGCGCAGGATATTCGAAACCTCGGACATCTCGACCATAAACGTACTCTGTCCCCGGGCCAGATCGTCGCTCGCGCCCACACGGGTGAAAATGCGGTCCACGACGGACAGCTCCGCGAAGGAGGCCGGTACGAAGGACCCGATCTGCGCCATCAGCTGAATGACGGCCACCTGCCGCATGTAGGTCGATTTGCCCGCCATATTGGGGCCTGTGAGGATCATAATGCGCTGCTCCCTGTTGTTAAGATCGGTATCGTTGGCGATAAAAGGCTCCTCGCCCAGCATTTTCTCAACGACCGGATGCCGGCCGTCCCGGATCGTAATGGTCCCGTTCTTATCCTGCGTGATTTTCGGCTTCACATACCCGTTCCGGAACGCCGCCTCGCTAAGAGACCGGAGGGCGTCGATATGCGCCACGTGATCCGCCGTCTTCTGAATCCGGACGATCTCGCCCGCGACCTGCTCCCGTATTTCCGTAAAAAGCTGATATTCAAGCTCCACGACCTTATCCTGTGCGCCGAGCAATGTGTCCTCGATCTTTTTAAGCTCTTCGGTAATATAGCGCTCCCCGTTCGCGAGCGTCTGCCTGCGTATGTAGCGTTCCGGCACCAGCGGGACGTTGCCCTTGCTGACCTCGATATAATATCCGAACACCCGGTTGTAGCCCACCTTTAAATTTTTGATGCCCGTCGCTTCCTTCTCCTTCGCCTCAAGCTGGCTCAGCCATGTCTTCCCGTCCACAGAAGCGCGCCGCAGCGTGTCGACCGTTTCGTTGTAGCCTTCTTTAATCAGGTGGCCTTCCCGCACGGAAACCGGCGGGTCCTCGTAGATGCTTTTCTCTAAAAGATCCTGTAAGTCCTCGAGCGCGTCAAATTCTTTTGCGAGATTCTGAAAATACGGCGCTTCGAGGTCCTGCACGAGGGTCCGAAGCGCCGGAAGGACGCTCAGCGAATTTTTAAGAGCCAGAAGATCCTTCGCGCCCGCCGAGCCGTAGGCGATCTTCGCCGTCAAACGCTCCATATCGTACACGCCGTTAAGGTTTTCCTTCAGCTCCTCGCTCAGCATCGGGTCCGCAAAAATACTCTCGACCGCGTCCTGCCGCTCCTCGATCTGCCGCCTGTCAACGAGCGGCTGCTCGATCCAGCGCCGCAGCAGACGTCCGCCCATGGCGGTCTTTGTATAATCGAGAATCCAGAGCAGCGAACCCTTCCGGCTTTTGTCACGCATCGTTTCCGTAAGCTCCAGATTTCGCCTCGTCGAAGCGTCCAGCATCATGTACTGCTGCACGGAATAGCTGCGAATCCGGCTGATCTGCGTAAGGTTGCGCTTCTGCGTCTCCTCGAGGTATTCCAGAAGCGCGCCCGCCGACGTCGTCGCGAGGGGCATTTCCTTAAGTCCCAGACCCTCGAGCGATTTCACGCCGAAGTGGCGGAGAATCGTTTCGCAGCAGCGTTCGTACTGGTAATGATACGGATCGTAAGAATTGATGTAAACCGGATACAGACGCGTGATCCGGTCGAAATTAAGGCTTTCCAGATTTCGGATGTTTTCATTGACCAGAAGCTCCGCCGGTTGGTATTTGGCCATCTCGTCCATGAACTTATCCTCTTCCTTAAATTCCGTCACCAGAAACTCGCCGGTGCTGACGTCCGCGACCGCGACGCCGATCAGGTCCTCCACGCGGTTGACCGAAAGGATATAGTTGTTCTGCTTCTGCTCGATGCCTTCGGCGTTCATATTGGTGCCCGGCGTTACGATCCGCGTGATTTCGCGTTTTACGATGCCTTTTGCCGCCTTCGGGTCCTCCATCTGTTCGCAGATGGCGACCTTGTATCCCTTTTGAATCAGCTGCTGGATATAGCCCTCCACCGCGTGATACGGCACGCCGCACATGGGCGCTTTTTCATCCTGTCCGCAGCTTCTTGCCGTGAGAGTAAGCTCGAGCTCTCTGGAAGCCGTAACGGCATCTTCAAAAAACATCTCATAAAAATCGCCCAGACGGAAAAAAAGCAGACATTCGGGATTCTGCTTTTTTACTTCCAGATACTGATCCATCATCGGGGTCACTTTTCCGCTCATCGTTTTCTCCGCTTTCTACGCCAGATGGCCCGTAAAATAGTAGGTCATGGATTCGTCGAGCACCACGTCGACGACCGCGCCGATTTTCGAACGATCCGCGACAAAATGCACAAGGTGATTGGTCTCGGTCCGTCCGCTCAGCATCGACGGGTCGTTTTTGCTGATTTCTTCCGCGAGCACCCTGACGCGCTTCCCGAGCAGGCGCCTGTTATTTTCCTCCATCACGTCCTGCAGGACCTTTAAGAGGACGTCGAAGCGCCGCTTCGCGACCGCCGGCTCCACCTGCTCCATCGAGGCCGCGGGCGTTCCCGTCCGTTTGGAATACAAAAAGGTGAAGGCGCTGTCAAACCGGGCCTCCTTGACGACTTTCAGCGTTTCTTCCGCGTCCTCCTCCGTTTCGCCGGGAAAACCCACCATGATATCGGTCGTGATCGAGATGTCCGGCTCAGCCTCCCGCAGACGGCGCACAATGTCAAGATATTTCGCCTGATCGTAGCGGCGGTTCATCCGCTCGAGCACCCGGCTGCTCCCGGACTGCAGCGGCAGATGAAAATGCGGACAGACGTTCGGCAGGGCCGCCGCCGTATCGATAAGCTCCTGCGAAAGGTCCTTGGGGTGCGACGTCATAAACCGAATCCGTTCGATGCCCGGAATCGCGCTGACCCTGCGAAGAAGTTCCGCAAAGCTGATGGGGTCCGGCAGATTTTTCCCATAGGAATTGACATTCTGCCCCAAAAGCTGGACCTCCTTGACGCCGTCCTTCGCGAGGGACCGAATCTCCCGCAGAATATCTTCCGGTTCGCGGCTGCGCTCCCGCCCGCGCACATAGGGCACAATGCAGTAGGTGCAGAAATTATCGCACCCGTACATGACATTGACCGAAGCCTTAAAGGGATATTTGCGCACCGACGGCAAATCCTCGACGATTTCGCCGTGCTCCTTCCAGATATCGATCACCGGGCCGCCCGCCTCCGTAAGCGTACAGAACAGTTCCGGAAATTTATAGAGATTGTGCGTTCCGAAGATCAGATCGACCTCGCGGTAGGATTTTTGAATCCGGCGCAGGACCGTCTCTTCCTGCATCATACAGCCGCAGAGCGCGACCAAAAGGCGCGGATTTTTCTTTTTCAGGCCCTTTATGTATCCAAGACGGCCAAACACGCGCTGTTCGGCGTTTTCCCGAACGCAGCAGGTATTGTAAATGATAAAATCCGCCTCGTCTTCCGCGGGCGCGTTCCGATAGCCGATCATATCCAGCATCCCCCGCAGTTTCTCCGAATCGCGGGCGTTCATCTGACAGCCCATGCAGACCGAAGCGGCCTGTAAGGGGCGGCCCAGAGCCTCCGACTGCGCCTCGACATACGCCCGTGCCTTTTGAATAAAATAATACTGCCGTTCCGGCTCCCGCTCCGGAGGGGGCAGCGTCAGGTCCTGCCGCCTGATCACTTCTTCAATATCCGCATAACTTCCCATACAAAAATCCTCTCCCAGGCGGCGCAGTCTACAGCATCAGCAGGCTGCGCACCCACTGTCCGGACCAATCCGCGTTTCCCGCTTCGAGAGCGTCTGTCAGTTCCCTTTTTTCATAGTAAACGAGCGGCGAATGAAGTCCCTCATAAAAGGCGTGCAGGCCGGGAATCGTGTCCCTGCATACGAGAAACTCCCCGTTTCGCACAATCCGGCAGTTCTTTTTTGTCGCCTTCCGGCGGCCTGTCGTATCCATCGTGCCAATCAGCGATTTGTGGACGATGGAATCCGTCTCCGGAAGATAATAATAGTTCTCCGGGTTTGGCAGATAATAGCTGCGCTCCCCCTTAAAAAGCGGAAGTTCGAAAAAAAGGACGGGGCTGCCCGCCTCCGTTCGAATTATGATCTGTTCCGGGCGACCGGGGACAAGATTCCGCGCACCCTCAAACGAAAGCGGAAGAGGTTCCTGAAAGGCCGCGCGAAACCGAAGCCGGTCCGGAAGGGCCCGGTCCAGCCGGACCTCCTCGATCGTTTCTTCTTTCAAAATCGCCATGAAGCTTTCGATGCGAAGCAGTCTTGGCAGGTTCAGAATATCTTCGTAATTATGCAGCAGCAGCGTCTTCTGCAGAGCGGGATCGTTCGTGCGCGCGTATTCGTAAAAAACATCGATCAGCGCCCCGCCGTCAAATTCGTCCTGCCGGTCGATGCTCAGAAATGTCTCGATCGTTTTCAGCCTGCAGTTCGGCCAGCCAAACAGTTTCGCGTAAGGACGAAAGCGCCGGTACAGATCCACGGACCGGACTTTCGGAAGGTCCCCTTTGCGGCGAAGAACTTTCCACCGTTCCGCGAGAAACGGAAAATCGAACGCTTCGCCGTTAAAGGTGACGCATACATCATAGTCGTCCATCTTCTGCGCGTATGTTTCCAGAAGCGCGATCTCATCCCCGAGATGATCCGAAAGATGCTGTTCGGCGCAGAAGGCGCCGTTTTCAAGATACAGGTATCCGATCAGGTATACGCTGTCATAATTCCGGCTGAAGCCCGTCGTCTCGATATCCATGAACATCACGCGTTCCGGCGTGCCAAGCCTCCTCAGGTGCCATAACCACTCCGCGCTTTCCTGCGCGGTCAGAACAACCTGTTTTTTTAAGGGCGTCATCGCAGAGAAACCGGGGACGACCACGCCGTGCGGCCGTCTTTATCCTTCACTTCCACGCGGAGAAAGGTCTCGTTCGGACGCACATGATATTCCGCGTGCCGAAGCCCCGCGCCCGCCGTCACCCGCTCGCCGGACCACAGAGCGTCCGAGTAGAAGATCACCGCAGAAGCCTCTGTGCAGTCCACGAGCACAAGGCCGTCCTCCCTGCGCAGCGTCATCATCGGACCCTGCGTCGCAAGGAAATCCCCCTTTCG
>CAYUPA010000012.1:0-2387 GCA_964446565.1 uncultured Lachnospiraceae bacterium | reverse complement strand
CATCAGGTAGGACCGTGTCTGCTCGCCCGCGTACCTGTGCGAATCGTCCGCAGCCATACAGGGAAGAAGACAGCCCGAGGCCGCCATCATATCGACGAAATCCCCCGAGTACGGGCGGGCGTTCCACGGGATGCCCGAAAACGTATTGTAAATCTCGACCGCGTCGAATCCGTGAATCATCAGCGCCCTGTCGACCCGGTTCAGGGACCATGAAGGATGGGCGAGAATCGCGATTCCGTCCCTTGAGTGAATCGCGTCGACAAGGGCCTGCGCCCTGGCGCCCACTGTCTGGGCCGCGCTGTCCTGTGCAGCGCTGTCACGCGTCGCACTGTCCCGTGCCGCCCGCGCCGTCTGCTCCGCGGGAGGTATCGGCTCCGGTTCTTCTTTGCACCCGACGCCCACGATATGGTACACCCCATCCCGCGGATTCTGTCCGACATCATATTCGCAGCCGGGAAGCAGGACGAAATCCGTCTCTTCTCTTTGTTCCGACCACTTTCCATGATCCGTCACGGCAAGGAAATCGTAACCGTCTTCCCGGTAAAGGCGCACCGCGTCCTCGTAGGACAGATCGCCGTCCGATCGTCGGGTATGTAAGTGCATGTTCCCCCTGTACCATGTATTTCCTTCAGCGTCTTTCCACATTTCGGCGGTCTCCCTCCACGGCTCGGGCATGCACTTGCATATTCCCTCTATACCATGTATTTCCTTCAGCGTCTTTCCACATTTTGGCGGTCTCCCTCCACGGCTTCTTCGCTCAATGCAAGCACTTGCTCTGCAGACAGCTCAGAATACATCGAAATTTCATCCACAGACAATTTTCCTGCTTTCAGCATTCGCAACGCAAGCTGCCTTTTCGACTGCTCAAGCCCTTGCTCACGCCCCTGCTCAAGTCCCTGCTCAAGCCCCTGCTCAAGCCCTTGTTCAAGCCCCTGCTCACGCCCTTGCTCACGCCCCTGCTCAAGTCCCTGCTCAAGCCCCTGCTCACGCCCAAACTCAAATCCCTGCTCAAGTCCCTGCTCATATTTTTCCTGATAATGCATCTGCAAAGTCATATAATTTACTCTCCATTTCTCATTTTTTCCAGCTGACGCTACCGCTTCGTCCAGTTCCTTTGTGTAACTGTCCTCCGGTTCTTTCCCGTCAAAATAATCCAGCAGCCTCTTCATCTCCGGCGAGACGTCGTTCATCGTGCCTTTGGTGTTCAGTATGATGGCAGTTGTTTCGTCGCCGAAAGGCAGATTCAAATCCTGAATGCATCTCTTTTCAAAGGTATAAATATGCCGTTCCTTACCAAACAAATCGAATGTGCATACAAAAATCACGAATTTCTTCCTGAGTTTTCTATAATCTTCTCCTTTTTCCAAAATGTTCAAATCGATCATGGACTCATAATATCTCGTCCTTTTGGGGAGATTTTTATTATCGGTCGTCTGCATCTCAATGCAGTACACGGAATCTGCATCGTCTTCCACAACAACATCCAGTCTAACGCTTTTCGCATCATAGGAAAGGTCAATTGTGTCCTGATACGCCGGATACTCTATTCTGGAAATCTTAACGCCCAGTATACGTTCCAAAAACGGCCTGCAATATTTTGGATTCCGCATAACGACGCTGAACATGAAGTCGTCGCTGATTCGCAGTTCCTCAAACGCCTTTTTGGCAAAACGCGGGGGGTCCGCTGAAAATTTATGTTCCATTCTTTCGGGCGGCTTCCTTTCTCTTTGATATCAAATATTATAGTACGCATCCTGCCAATCTGCAAGCGCTGACAGACTTTCTTTTCTCTCCAGCCCTCATTTACTCCCTGCAGCCCCTTGCGGACTCACAGATTCCCGATTATAATAGGGAGGAATTTACGCAGTATATCCAAATCACAACAGGAGGCTTATCGATGAACTCTGCTTTTCATATCGGAAACCGCAGCACGCTGTACAACTCGATGCCGTCCGGCTCGATCGCGGTCCTTTTTTCCGGGCACGCGCCGTTAAAGACCGGAGACGAACCCTATCCGTTCTTCGCCGAACGCAATTTCGTGTATCTGACGGGTCTGACCGGCGAGGGCTTTGTTCTCATGGCGGAAAAAGACGGCACAGACGTTCGCGAGACCATTTTCATCCTGCCGCCGGAGCCGATGGCCGAGCGGTGGACCGGCCGCCGGATCAAACCGGACGAGGCGCAGACGATTTCCGGAATCGAGAATATCGCCTTTTTGCAGCAGTTTGCATCCCGTTTTCATTCCGCAGCCCAGAATGCCGAAGCGGTTTATCTTGACCTTGGCAAGCAGACGCCGGATGAACAGGACTCCGATTCATACATATTCGCGCGAAAGGTGCAGAAAGACTATCCGCAGCTGACCATTCGCTCCCTGCGTCCGCAGCTGA
>CAYUPA010000011.1:0-15616 GCA_964446565.1 uncultured Lachnospiraceae bacterium | reverse complement strand
AGCATGGAACCGACCAGAACGGCGTCTTCCAGATTATAGATATCTTCCAGTTGATGCGGCGCGGTTCCCCAGGGCGTGAGTTTCGCGTCGTCCTCCTTGGAATGGTACCAGACATTCCATTCGTCAAAACTGATGTTGACCGTTTTATGGCTTTTTAGTTTGGCCTTTACATAATCAATGGTCGAAACGACGGAGCGAATGAACTCGTCCATGGCGAGAGTGCTTGCCATAAAGTCCGCCGTATTCTTAGCGCTGTTTCCGTATTACTGATGCATGGACAGATAGTGGATCTGGGAATAGGTTTGTTCCAGTACCGCGGCTTCCCACGAACCAAAGGTCGGCATGCCCAGAGACGAACTGCCGCAGACGACCGTTTCGATCGAAGGATCAACCCATTTCATGACTTTGGACGCTTCACACGCGAGGCGTCCGTATTCATCCGCGGTTTTGTGTCCGATTTGCCACGGACCGTCCATCTCGTTGCCAAGGCACCAGGTCTTGATGTTCCATGGCGCGCTGTATCCGTGGCTCTTTCTGAGATCGCTGTAATACGCGCCGCCCGGATGGTTGCAGTATTCAACGATATTTCTTGCGGCATCTACGCCGCGGGTTCCCAGATTGACAGCCATCATGGGTTTTGCGCCCGCTTTTTCGCACCATGAGGCGAACTCGTTCAGACCGAACTGGTTCGTCTCGATCATGTGCCAGGCAAGCTCCGTGCGGCGCGGGCGCTGTTCTTTCGGCCCGACGGAATCTTCCCAGCGGAAGCCGGATACAAAATTGCCGCCCGGATAGCGGATCAGGGGGACGCGGAGTTCCTGAATCAGCTTCATAACGTCGGTGCGGAATCCGTTCTCATCCGCCGCCGGATGTCCGGGCTCATAAATGCCCGTATAGACGGCCCGTCCCAGATGCTCGATAAAGGAGCCGAACAGCCGGTCGTCCGTTTTGCCGACGGTAAAGTTTTTGTGGAATAACGCAGTGGCTTTTTTTGTTTCCATGGGTGGAGTACCTCCTGTGTATTTACACCGCAATGCGGCGGTGGTCTGCAGCCGGTTCATTTTAGTTTCAATATGTTATAACCTGCTGTCTGTTCAGGGAATTTCTACCGGAGATTATACGCGATTTAATACGTAAAAACAAGATCATTCGTTTATTTTGCAGAATTGGCAGGCACTCCGTGATTCCGCGATTCTGCCGGCCCCGAGGGGCGCTCCGTTTTCCCGCGATTCTGCCGCGAACCATTGACTTTTCAGCGCGCCTTTGGTATAATAACGACGATTTTGAAAAGAAAACGAGACGGTTTCCGTCGGTTTAGGAGGATATTTCATGCGTGTTCTGATCATCATTTTAAGTATTGTGCTGTCAATAAACTGCCTTGCGCTGATCGGCGTCGTTCTGATGCAGGAAGGGAAGAGCGCGGGCCTGTCCGGCGCCATCAGCGGCGCGGCGGATTCCTATTTTGGAAAGAACAAGGGCCGCACGATGGAAGGAAAGCTCGAGAAGCTAACGAAGATTCTGGCGGCCGTTTTTATCGTATTATCGTTTATCATTTACTTGCTGGCGGCGTAAAGAGGGATTCCGACCTGCAGACATGCCTGTAGGTCTTTTATTTTTATGAGCGGAGGGCGTTCATGGCGAAGGATACGGTAAAGCTCATTGCGCAAAACCGCAAGGCGCACCATGATTATTTTTTTGAGGACCTGTACGAGGCGGGGATTGCGCTGGCCGGCACGGAGGTGAAATCGCTGCGCATGGGACGGTGCGGCCTCAAGGAAAGTTATATCCGCATTCAAAACGGCGAGGCATGGATCTATAACCTCCATATCAGTCCCTATGAAAAGGGCAATATCTTTAACAAAGACCCTCTGCGGCCCCGCAGGCTTCTTTTGCACAAGCGGGAGCTGCGGAAGCTGATGGGGTCCGTGAAGACGGACGGCTATACGATCATTCCGGTACGGATGTATTTCCGCGGCAATTACGCGAAGGTGGAAATCGCGCTCGCAAGAGGCAAAAAGCTGTACGATAAGAGGCAGGATATTATGAAGAAAGATCAGCGCCGCGAATCGGAGAAGCAGTTCAAGGTCAAAAATCTGTAACGCGGAAGAATAAAATTAGTAACGCGGAGCACAAAATCTGTAACGTGGAAGAATAAAATTAGCAACGCGGAGGGACAGGCTATGTTCTGGGAAGAAGAGGAAATGCGGGACCAGGAACAGAAAACCCGGGATGCGGTCCGCTATCATAAGGACGTAAAGAAGGCTGAGCGCCGGGGAAGGCCGGCCGGCACCGTAAGGCGAAAGAAGCGTAAAAAAAGGAGCCTCGTTTTCAACCTGATGATCGTGGTCTTTGTTTGCGTGTTCCTGTTTTCCGCCTATCGCCTGTACGGGATTTTTTCCGTATATTATCACAACTGGAAGGTCGGGGCGGAACTGCAGGACCTTTACTATAAGGAAACGGCGCGGGTCGAGGACGCCGGGCGGGAGCAGAGGGTCGAGAATCCGCTTGCGGCGCTTCAGAATGTCAACCCGGATGTGAACGCGTGGATTCGGATCGAGGATACCGGAATCGACTATCCGGTCGTGCAGGGGACGGATAACAGCTATTACCTCGATCATAACGTCTACGGGGAATCGACGGTCTGCGGAAGCATCTTTATGGACTGTAACAACCAGCTTGGCGCTCCCCGCGAGAACTACATTCTTTACGGGCACAGGATGAAGGATGATTCGATGTTCGGCGAGCTTTCGAAATTCTTAAAGGAAGACTTCCTCCGCACGCACCCCTCTTTCACCCTGATGATCGGGAATACGACCTATACCTGTGAAATCTTCGCCGTCGTCCAGACGACGGTCGACCGCTTTTCCTACGGGGTTACGCAGTTTCCGGACGAGGGTTCGCAGACAGCCTATGTGGAGCAGTGCCGAAATCTTTCCTTATACGAAACGGATACGGTTGTGGCGCCGACCGACAGCCTTGTTACGCTTTCGACCTGCGATTATAAGCTGGATGCCAATACGGGACGGCTCGTGGTTTTCGCGAAGCTGACGCCGCCCAGGACGGGCGCCGCGGAGCCTGCCGCGTATGACTCGTCCGAGCCTGAAAGCACGACGAACGGGGACGGGGCGATTTCCGGCGGGGTTCCTGCGGCGGAGGAGTAGGCTATGCTGGAAGATAAGAAACTTTTTATTCTCGATATGGACGGCACCGTGTATCTGGGCGACCGTCTGTTTCCGCAGACGCTTCCGTTTCTTGCGCGGATTCGCGAACAGGGGAAGCGGTATCTGTTTTTTACGAATAACGCCTCGCGTTCGCCCGCGACCTATCTCGAGCGTCTGCGCCGCATGGGCATTCCCGTGACCCGCCGGGAGCTGCTCACGTCCGGCGATGTTACGATTCATTTTCTGAACCGGCACAGGCAGGGGAAACGCGTCTATCTTGTAGGCACGCCGGATTTGCGGAAGAGCTTTTCCGAGGCGGGAATCCGGCTTACGGAGGACGATCCGGACATTGTTCTTATCAGCTTCGATACGACGCTCACCTATGAAAAGCTGGAAAAAGCCTGCCGGTACATCCGGGAGGGAGCGGAGTTTCTCTCGACGCACCCGGATATCAACTGCCCTGTGGAGGGCGGCTTCATTCCCGACAGCGGCGCGATCTGCGCCCTCGTTACGGCCTCGACCGGCAAAAAGCCCCGGTATTTCGGAAAGCCGTCGAAGGAAACGCTGGACATGCTCGTGGAATCGACAGGGTTTCGCAAAGAGGAGATGGTCATTATCGGCGACCGCCTTTATACGGAAATCGCCATGGGCGTCCGCCACGGGGTCGATGCGGTTCTGGTTCTCTCCGGCGAGACGACGGAGGACGACGTGCGGGCCTCGGATATCAAACCGACCTATATTGTGCAGGATATCGGGGCGCTGCTCTAAGCGAAAGAGAAGAGGGGCCGTACCGATCGGAGCCGACGCACAATCAAACCGGCACAGCACTCGCACCGACGCGGCGATCGAGCCGGCACAGCAATCGAGCTGACACGGTACTGGAGTCTACACAGCAATCGAGGAATTTTCAGATGGATCAGTTTAAGCTGCACAGCGATTACAGGCCCACGGGCGACCAGCCGCAGGCCATTGAAAAGCTGGTCGCCGGATTTCAGAAAGGCGATACGTTTCAGACGCTTCTCGGCGTCACAGGCTCCGGCAAAACCTTTACGATGGCCAATGTGATACAGGCGCTTAACAAGCCGACGCTTGTCCTCGCGCACAATAAGACGCTGGCGGCGCAGCTTTACAGCGAGTTCAGGGAGTTTTTCCCGGAGAACGCGGTGGAGTATTTCGTTTCCTACTATGACTACTATCAGCCCGAGGCCTATGTGCCGCAGACGGATACCTATATCGAAAAGGATTCCGCGATCAACGATGAAATCGACAAGCTGCGCCACTCGGCGACGGCGGCCCTGTTCGAGCGCAGGGATGTTGTCATCGTTTCGAGCGTATCCTGCATCTATGGACTGGGCGATCCGATTGATTACAATACGATGGCGCTTTCGCTGCGCCCGGGCATGGTCCGGGAGATGGACAGCGTGATCAGAAGGCTGATCGATCTGCAGTATGAGCGCAACGATACGAATCTCGAGCGGGGTACCTTCCGCGTGCATGGCGATGTGCTGGATATCGTCCCCATCTCCGAGGAGACGCGGGCGTACCGGGTCGAGTTCTTCGGCGATGAAATCGACCGGATCGTCGAGTTTGACACGCTGACCGGCGAAATCTACGGGCGTACCGAGCACATGCTGCTGTTTCCGGCCTCGCATTACGTGATCGACCCGGCGAAGATGAACGGCGCGATCGAACGGATTGAGAACGAGCTTTCCGAGCGTCTTAAGGAACTGCAGGCGCAGGATAAGCTCCTTGAAGCGCAGCGCCTCGCGCAGCGGACGAACTTTGATATCGAGATGCTCAGGGAAACCGGGTTTTGCAGCGGAATCGAAAACTATTCGAGACACCTTGCGGGCCGTCCGGCGGGCAGCACGCCGTATACGCTCCTCGATTACTTTCCGGAGGATTTTCTGATGATCGTGGATGAGTCGCATATGACGATTCCGCAGGTCCGGGGCATGTACAACGGCGATCAGGCGCGGAAGAGCGTTCTGGTGGAATACGGATTCCGGCTGCCGTCCGCCAAGGATAACCGCCCCTTGAATTTCAACGAGTTTGAAAAAAAGATACATCAAATGCTGTTCGTCTCGGCGACGCCGGGACCCTACGAGGAGCGGCACGCGCAGGCGGTCGCGGAGCAGATCATCCGTCCCACGGGCCTGGTTGATCCAAAGGTGGAAATTCGCCCGGTGGAGGGGCAGATTGACGATCTGATCGCGGAGATCCGCCGTGTCACCGAAAAGAAGCAGAAGACGCTGATTACAACGCTGACCAAGCGGATGGCGGAGGACCTGACCAAATATCTGAAAGAAGCCGGCATCAAGGTGCAGTATCTGCATTCCGATGTCGATACGCTGGAACGCCTTGAGATCGTCCGCGATCTGCGTACGGATGTATACGATGTGCTGGTCGGTATCAATCTTCTCCGTGAAGGACTTGATATTCCAGAGGTTTCCTTCATCGGCATTCTGGATGCCGATAAGGAGGGCTTTCTGCGGTCGGAGACCGCGCTGGTGCAGACGATCGGCCGCGCCGCCCGCAATGTGGACGGGCACGTTGTACTGTACGCCGATACGGTGACCGGCTCCATGGAGAGGGCGATCCGCGAGACCGACCGCCGCAGGGCGATTCAGCAGAAATACAATGAGGAGCACGGCATCGTGCCGGCCAGTATTCAGAAAAAAGTGCGTGACGTCATCCACGCGACGCTCGCCGTCGAGGAGGAAAGCCCGGAAAAACGCCGTTCGAAGGACCCGGAGTCGATGACCCGCAGGGAACTCGAGAAGGCGATCGGCAAGCTGGAAAAAGAGATGCGCCGCGCGGCGAACGAGCTTCGCTTCGAGGAGGCGGCGCAGTACCGCGACGAGATCACGGAGATGCGAAAGGCCCTGATCGAACTTTCGGAGACGGCATGAGGAAACGGCGGGCGGGGCCGGACGAAAACGCCCCGCGGGATTCGTACCGGTTCGCGGGGCGCTACGCTTCGGCGCGAACCGTGCTTTTCGAACTGCGATGTCCGGGCCGCATACCCGCACAGGCGGGTCGCGCGGCGCCGCGCCTGTGAGCGCGAACCTTGACGTTCGTTTCAAAAAAAGATATAATTACATTCCAGTTTGCAGCCTTCTGGAATGAGAGGTCGTTTATGGGAGAATTTATTCATATCAAAGGAGCAAGAGAGCACAATCTGCAGAATCTCGAGGTTACGATTCCCAAGAACAGGCTCGTCGTTTTTACCGGCCTGTCCGGCTCCGGGAAGTCGTCGCTTGCGTTCGATACGATTTTTGCCGAAGGACAGAGACGTTATATGGAGTCTCTGTCCTCTTACGCGCGCATGTTTTTAGGACAGATGGAAAAGCCGGAGGTGGACAGCATCGAGGGCCTGTCCCCCTCCATCTCCATCGATCAGAAGACCACATCCAAAAATCCGCGTTCCACCGTGGGAACGGTGACCGAGATTTATGATTATCTGCGCCTTCTGTATGCCCGTATCGGAATTCCGCACTGTCCGACGTGCGGGCGCCCGATCGAGCGGCAGAGCGTGGACCAGATGGTGGATCAGATTCTTTCTCTGCCGGAGGGAAGCCGGATTCAGCTGCTTGCGCCGGTGGTCCGGGGCCGCAAAGGCCAGCATCAGAAGCTTCTCGAATCGATGAAGAAGGCGGGCTATGTACGGGCGATGATCGACGATACCGTTTATTCGCTCGACGAGCCGATCGATCTGGATAAGAATAAAAAGCATACGATAGAGATCGTCGTCGATCGTCTCGTGGTCCGGGAGGGCATCGCAAGACGGCTTACGGATTCGATCGAGACGGTTCTGAAGCTCGCGGACGGCCTTCTCTGCGTGGATGTCGACGGGAAGGAAAAGCAGATGTTCAGCCAGAACTTCGCCTGCCCGGACTGCGGAATCAGCATTGAGGAGCTGCAGCCGCGAATGTTCTCCTTCAACAACCCTTTTGGAGCCTGTCCGGAGTGCGCCGGCATCGGGTCGCTCATGAAATTCGATGAAGATTTGATCATTCCCAATAAGGACCTTTCGCTGAACGAAGGCGCGATCGCGGTCAGCGGCTGGGGGTCCGTGCGCAATCCCGACAGCTTTTCCGGAAAGCTGCTGCGCATTCTGGCGAAAAAATACGGTTTCAGCATGGATACTCCGGTGAAAGACCTGCCGGAGGACGTCTACAAAATGCTGATGTACGGCGCGGGCGACCGCATCCGCATGACCTATGAGGGACGTTTCGGGCCGCGGGAGTATGCGACGGAGTTTCCGGGCATTCTGAACAATCTGAAACGGCGGTACGAGGAGACCTCGGAATCCATGCGGGCGGACTATGAGGCCTACATGACGAAAAGCCCCTGTCCCGTCTGCGGCGGACGCCGCCTTCGCACCGACGTGCTGGGGGTCACGGTCGGGGGGCTGAATATCGCCGAACTGACCGACCTTTCGGTCCGCGACGCCCAGATTTTTTTTGAGAAACTGACGCTCACGCACAGGGAGGAGCTGATTGCGCACCAGATTTTAAAGGAAATCCGCGCGCGGCTCGGATTCCTGAATTCGGTGGGGCTTGGATATCTGACCCTGTCGCGGTCCGCCGGAACGCTTTCCGGCGGCGAAGCGCAGCGGATTCGTCTCGCGACGCAGATCGGTTCCGGCCTCGAAGGCGTGATCTATATTCTGGACGAACCCAGCATCGGGCTGCACCAGAGGGATAATTCAAAACTGCTTCGGGCCTTAAAGGAACTGCGGGACCTCGGCAATACGCTGATCGTCGTCGAGCATGACGAAGAGACGATGCGGGAGGCGGATCACATCGTGGATATCGGCCCCGCGGCGGGCATTCACGGCGGACGGCTGGTCTGTCAGGGCACGGTCAATGACATCATGAACTGCAGGGAATCCATTACCGGTGACTATTTAAGCGGACGGCGCTCCATTCCGGTTCCGAAGGCGCGGCGCCCTCTTACGGACAGGTGGCTGCGCCTGTACGGGGCGAGGCAGAATAATCTCAAGGGGACGGATTTCGCGATTCCTCTTGGCGTCTTTACCTGTGTGACCGGGGTGTCCGGCTCCGGAAAAAGCACGTTTGTCAATGAAATTCTGTATAAGGTTTTGGAGCGGGACTTAAATCACGCCCGTGTGAAGCCCGGCGGCTACGACCGGATCGAGGGACTTGCGTATCTCGATAAAGTCATCGCGATCGACCAGTCGCCGATCGGCCGGACGCCCCGGTCCAATCCGGCGACCTATACCGGCGTCTTCGATCTGATCCGCGATCTGTTCGCCTCTACGCAGGAGGCCCGGATGCGCGGCTATACGAAGGGCCGGTTCAGCTTTAACGTCAAGGGCGGCCGCTGCGAGGCCTGTTCCGGCGACGGCATCAATAAAATCGAGATGCATTTTCTGCCCGACGTGTACGTTCCCTGCGAGGTCTGCCACGGCAAACGCTACAACCGGGAAACGCTCGAGGTCAAATACAAGGATAAATCCATCGCGGATGTGCTGGATATGACGGTCGAAGAGGCGCTGTCCTTTTTTGAAAACGTTCCGCGGGTCCGCGATAAGATTCAGACGCTGTATGACGTGGGCCTGTCC
Source organism: uncultured Lachnospiraceae bacterium (assembly GCA_964446565.1). Lineage (GTDB taxonomy): Bacteria > Bacillota > Clostridia > Lachnospirales > Bianqueaceae > CAYUPA01. The sequence goes on along the minus strand of CAYUPA010000011.1, from coordinate 6,865 downwards.
TATATCAAACTGGGGCAGCCCTCAACGGAGCTGTCCGGCGGCGAGGCGCAGCGCGTGAAGCTCGCGACGGAACTTTCGCGAAAGGGAACCGGGAAGACCATCTACATTCTGGACGAACCGACGACGGGCCTTCATTTCGAGGACGTCCGCAAGCTGATCGAGATTCTTCAGAAACTGGTGGAGGGCGGCAACTCCGTGCTTGTGATTGAACACAATCTCGACGTGATCAAGACGGCGGATTATATCATCGATCTGGGGCCGGAAGGCGGCGATCAGGGCGGCGAGGTGATCGCGTGCGGGACGCCGGAGGAGGTGGCCGAAACGGAAGGCTCCTATACCGGCGCGTTTCTGAAGGCCCTGCTGCGGCGGCAGAACGGCGGACAAAAGGAAAGATACATAGAGCGGGAGGCGGTAGGATGAACGGGCAGGACCTTAGAAGTCTCTTAGGCCGCGTACAGACCGGCGAGATCAGCATCGACGAGGCGGAAGAAGCGTTAAAGACCCTTCCCTTTGAAGACCTTGGGTACGCGAAGGTGGACCATCACCGCGCGCTGCGCGCCGGCTATCCGGAGGTGATCTACTGCGAGGGAAAGGCCCTTTCGCATATTGAAGGCATTGTAAAAAACATGCTGGAGCGGGACGATGGCAACATCCTTGCGACGCGCGCCTCCGCTGAGGTCTATGAGCTTCTGAAAAAGACGGCGCCGGACGCGAAATATCACGAATCAGCGCGGATCGTCACGATCGAGCGCAGGCCGCTGCCCAAGGTTCCGGGCCGCATTCTGGTCGCAACGGCGGGGTCCGCGGACATACCGGTCGCGGAGGAGGCGGCCGTGACGGCGGACATTCTTGGCAACCCGGTCGAGAGGGTCTATGACGTCGGCGTCGCGGGCCTTCACCGCCTGCTGGCAAGGCTCGACGTCATCCGGTCCGCGAACGTCGTCATCGCGGTCGCCGGGATGGAAGGCGCGCTTGCGAGCGTCCTCGGCGGACTGATCGACAAGCCCCTGATCGCCGTCCCGACGAGCGTCGGATACGGAAGCAGTTTTCACGGGCTTTCGGCGCTGCTCACAATGCTTAACAGCTGCGCCTCCGGCGTCGGCGTCGTCAATATCGACAACGGATTCGGCGCCGCCTATCTGGCAAGCAATATCAACCGGATCAATCTTAACTAAGCGGGGGAGTACAATGCAGGCACGATTTACAAAACAGGCGGAAAAGGCCCTTGCGCTCGCCAGGCAGGCCGCGGTTGAACTGAAGCATGGCTGTATCGGCACGGAACATCTTCTTCTCGGCATCATCCGCGAAGGGGACGGCGTCGCCTCAAAGGTTCTTGCGCAGGAAGGCGTGACCGACGACATGGTTCTGACCCTGATCCGCAGGCTCGAAATGGACCCGGGCAAAACGGTTAAAGAGCCGGACTGGACGCCGCGCAGCAAGCGGGTCCTCAGCAACAGCGCGCAGGAGGCGGCGCGGATGGGAACGCAGCTCATCGGGACGGAGCATCTTCTGATCGCGCTGCTGCGCGAACGGGAGAGCCTTGCGGTGCGCTTTCTTCTGATGATGAGCGTAAGTCCGCAGCTTTTGTTTCAGCATTTGCTGCAGGTCCTGTCCGGGAACCGCGAATACCTGGAAGAACAGCGCGCCGGGACGGAAGGCGGAAGCGATACGCCGACGCTTGATAAGTTTAGCCGCGATTTTACCCGGCTCGCGCGGGAAAATCAGTTCGATCCGATCATCGGGCGTGAGAAGGAGATTCGGCGCGTGATTCAGATTCTAAGCCGCCGCGCCAAGAACAATCCCTGTCTGGTCGGCGAACCGGGCGTGGGCAAGACGGCTGTGGTTGAGGGCCTCGCGCAGAAAATTGCGGAAGGCGCGGTGCCGGAGAGCATGAAAGATAAGCGCGTCGTCAATCTCGACATGGCCTCCCTGATCGCAGGGACCAAGTATCGGGGCGAGTTTGAGGAGCGAATCAAAAAAGTGCTCGAGGAGGTGTCCCGCTCCGGCCGGATCATTCTTTTTCTGGATGAACTGCATACGCTGATCGGGGCGGGGGCCGCGGAAGGGACGATGGACGCCTCCAATATCCTGAAGCCCGCTCTTTCCCGCGGCGAACTGCAGCTGATCGGCGCGACGACATTGGAAGAATACCGCAAACGCATTGAAAAGGACGCCGCGCTCGAGCGCCGTTTCCAGCCGGTTCGCATCGAGGAGCCGACGGAGGAAGAAACGGTGCTGATCCTGCGGGGGTTAAAAGACAAATACGAAGCGCATCACAGCGTCCGCATCACGGACGGGGCGATCGAGGCGGCGGCACGGCTCTCCGCCCGCTATATTTCAGACCGCTTTCTTCCGGATAAGGCGATCGATCTGATCGACGAGGCCGGCTCCAGGGTGCGGCTTCGGGTGTTTACCACGCCGCCTGCGATTCAGGAGATGGAAAACAAACTCGAAGAGATGAAGCGGGACAAGGAAGAAGCGGTTTCTTCCGAGAATTTTGAAAAGGCCGCGGAAATCAAACGGAAGGAGAATCAGATCCGCAAAGCGCTGGAACAGGCGCGGGCCGGCTGGGAGCAGGAGAATGGCCGCGAGGACGCGGACAGCGTCGTCGATGAGCAGACGATTGCGGATACCGTATCCGAATGGACCGGAATCCCGGTTGCCCGGCTGGCGCAGGAGGAGAGCGAGCGTCTGCGCAGGCTCGATGAAATCCTTTCAAGGCGTGTGGTCGGCCAGGAGGAAGCGGTGCAGGCGGTCGCAAGAGCGGTCCGCCGGGGGCGGCTCGGTCTGAAGGACCCCAGGCGGCCTATCGGTTCGTTCCTCTTTCTCGGCCCCACAGGCGTCGGGAAAACCGAGCTTTCGAAGGCGCTCAGCGAGGCGCTGTTCGGGGATGAAAACGCGCTGATCCGCGTCGATATGAGCGAATATATGGAAAAGCACAGCGTTTCCAAAATCATCGGCTCTCCTCCGGGTTACGTCGGCTATGACGAGGGCGGCCAGCTGAGCGAAAAGGTCCGAAGAAAGCCGTACTCCGTCATCCTCTTCGATGAAATCGAGAAGGCGCATCCGGATGTGTTTAATATCCTCCTGCAGGTTCTGGACGACGGCCGCATTACCGATTCGCAGGGGCGCAGCATTGATTTTAAGAATACGGTCATCATCATGACGTCAAACGCCGGCGCCCGGAACATCGTTTCCCCGAAACGGATCGGCTTTACATCCGGCGAGGACGCCGCGCGGGATTACGCCGCGATGAAGAGCAGCGTGATGGACGAGGTGAAACGGCTGTTCCGGCCTGAGTTTTTGAACCGGATTGACGAAATTCTTGTATTCCACACCCTGAGCCGGGAGAATATTCAGCAGATCGTCGGGATTCTGTTCCGGCAGCTCGCGGACCGCGTGGCGGGGACCATGGGAGTTACCCTGACGATGGACGATACCGCCGCCGCGCTGCTTGCGAAGGAGGGATTCGATCCGGTCTTCGGCGCCCGGCCTCTGCGCCGCGCCCTGCAGAACAAGGTGGAGGACAGACTGGCGGAGCAGATACTGAGCGGCGCGGTGCAGGACGGGGATACGGTGCGGATCGCGGCGGAGAACGGTCAGCTTACGTTTCGCAAAACAGAATAGGACGCGATGGCAAAGAATAAAGAAGCATACGTATGTTCCGCCTGCGGCTTCGAAAGCGCGAAATGGGCGGGGCAGTGCCCGCAGTGCGGGAAATGGAATACGATGGAGGAGCGCGTGGCGGCGCCGGAGCCTGCCGGAACGCTTAATAAAACGGACCGGAGGGCGTCAAGACCCGTAAGCCTGAAACGCCTTGCGAACGTGTCTTCCAGTCAAAGCGCGCGGTACGTCACAGGCATCGGCGAGCTTGACCGTGTGATGGGCGGCGGCATCGTGCGGGACAGCATGACGATTCTGGCGGCCAAACCCGGCGCCGGCAAGTCGACGCTGCTTCTGCAGATCGCCGGGCTTCTGGCGGAAAAGGGAGAGACGGTGCTGTATATCTCCGGCGAGGAGAGCGAAAGCCAGGTCCGCAGGCGGGCGGAACGGGTTCTCCCCGTGATTCCCGAGGCAATCTGGATTCATTCGTCCTCCAGTATGAATCATGTGCTGGGGGCCGTGGAGGAGGTCAATCCGTCCCTGCTTATTGTCGACAGTATTCAGACGCTGTCGCTCGACGAACTGCCCTCCCGTCCCGGTTCGCCGACCCAGATCACGGAATGTACGCAGCTTCTGATGAAACTCGCGAAGAATCCGCAGCGGCCGCGGGCGGTTTTCATGGCCGGACAGCTAACCAAGGACGACGAACTGGCGGGCGTCCGGACGCTCGAGCACATGGTCGATACCGTCCTCTATATGGAGGCGGAAAACGGCGAAGAACTGCGCACGCTGTCGGCGACGAAAAACCGCTTCGGAAGCACGGGCGAGATAGGCTTTTTTACGATGGAGGAGGACGGGCTGCACGCGATCGGGAATCCGTCCGAGTATTTTATGACACGGCGCGAGCCCGGCCAGGAAGCGACCGGCTGCGCGCTCACCGTTGTCAAGGAAGGAACGAGGCCGGTCATCGCGGAAATCGAAGCGCTGGTGTCCCAGAGCTTTACGCCGTATCCTTCGCGGATCGCGGAGTGTATGAAGCGGGAGCAGCTTTCCACGCTGATTTCGATTCTGGAACAGCGGGGCGGCCAGCCCCTGTTTGATAAAAATGTAGTGGTAAAGACAACGGGCGGGCTGAAGCTGTCCCAGCAGTCGGCGAATCTGGCCGTGATTCTGGCGATGGTTTCCTCGGCCCTTCACAGAAGCATTCCGAACGGCTATGTCTTTATCGGCGACGTGGGGCTGACGGGCGAACTGAAGCGGGTTCCCTCCATCGAACTGCGGATTCGGGAACTGGACCGCATGGGGTTTCGGAACGTGTTTCTTCCGGCGGGATCGCTGAAACCGGAGGCCGAACGGAAGTACCCGGGGCTGAAGCTCTTTCAGCTGCGCACGCTTATGCAGGTGATCCGGGGCGTTTTCGGGGATGTCCGCGTATAGAGAAGCGGGGCCGTATGGAAAGGCGGAAAGCGGCACCGCAGGGCGGAAAGAGACCGCGTATAGAGGCGAAGAGCGAAGCAGGAGGCTGATCAAGTGTTAAAGTACGAGAAAGACAAGGAAAAAATGGCGTTTAAGCAAATGCCATTCAAAAAAAAGATCGAACACATCTGGGAATATTACCGGCTGACGATCGTTTTAAGCCTCGTAGGCATTATCATGCTGGGCTGGATTCTGAACCACTATATCATCAACCCGCCGAAGGACCCGTCCGTGATGCTCCTTTTTCATTCCTACGCGATCGATTACGACGCGCTGGACGAGCTGAGCCTGCAGCTTGCGGAACGGTTTCCGGATTTGTACACGGACCGGACGGAAATTCAGTTAAACTATAACGCCACAGGAATGGACGATCAGGGGACCGAGGCGGTGGCGGCGACGAAGATGATAGTTCTGGTAGCGGCGGGCGATATCGATCTCATCGCGGGAAGCTATGATGAAATGTATTCCGACGCCTTCAATTCGTATCTCATGCCGCTCGACGATGTTTTTACGGAGGAAGAAATGGAAAAGCTCGCGGCGCTTGCGCCGGACGACGAGGAATCCGGAAACGGAATCTATAACGTGAGTCCCGGCGATGTGGACGAGAACTCGGAGGTCATTCTGCTTGAGGAACGTCCGTTTTTTGTCAACATCTCGCAGAACGAAGCGCTTAAAAAGGTCACAGGAGAGAAGCAGATATACCTCGGCGTTTCCTGTACCAGCAAGCATCTGGATGCCGCGAAGGAGCTGTTCTGGGCTTTTTTGCAGGACGAGTGAGGACATTGTAGAATTTGCCGTTTTTTTCAGGCGGCACGCGCTGTTTTTCGTGTTTCGTCCGTCTTGACAGGCGCTCATGCGCATGATAGAGTAAAGGCAGAATGAAAGCCTTTCAGAAGGGAGATCGAAGATGCAGAAGAAGGAACTGCTGTACGAAGGCAAGGCCAAAAAGGTCTATACGACGGAGGATCCCGACGTTTTAATCGTATCGTACAAGGACGACGCGACGGCGTTCAACGGGCTTAAAAAAGGAACGATCGAGGGCAAATCCGCCATTAACAACCAGATGAGCAACGCCTTGATGAAAATGATCGAAGCCGAAGGGATTCCGACCCATTTTATTCAGGAACTGAACGCGACGGAGACGGCGGTTCGAAGGGTGACGATCATTCCGCTTGAGGTCATCGTTCGCAATGTGGCGGCCGGGAGCCTCAGCAAACGGCTGGGCCTTGCGGAAGGGACGGAACTTTCGATGCCCGTTCTGGAATACTGCTATAAGGACGACGCGCTCGGCGATCCCATGGTCAACGATTCGCATATTCTGGCGCTGGGTCTGGCTACGCGGGCTGAGCTCGACCAGATCGGGACGGCGGCCCTGCGGGTGAATGAGATTCTGCGGAAGATCTTCAAGAAGCTCTCGATCGATCTCATCGATTTTAAGATTGAATTTGGCCGCGCGTCGGACGGCAGGATTCTGCTTGCCGATGAAATCAGCCCGGATACCTGCCGGTTCTGGGACTCGACGACAAAGGAGAAGCTCGACAAGGACCGCTTCCGCCGGGATATGGGCGGCGTGGAGAAAGCGTATCAGGAAGTTTTCCATCGGCTGATGGACGAATAAACGGAAGGAAAAAAGCGGGACGTCAGAGGTTCCGCTTGTGTTTTGTCCGGCACGGAAACGGAGGAACGGAAAATGGCCATGGAGTATAAAAGCGCGGGCGTCGATGTAGAGGCGGGCTACGAGGCGGTCCGGCTCATGAAAGAGCATGTGAAGAAGACCTTAAATTCT
>CAYUPA010000010.1:276-17038 GCA_964446565.1 uncultured Lachnospiraceae bacterium | reverse complement strand
CTAATAGCGTAAAAAATCAATCTTTGAAAATCGGCGGGAGGCACAAGTATGAAGAATTTTACGATCGCGGAACTCATGGATTTTCAGAAACAACTGTATGAAAAAAACAAAGACAGATGGTCTGCGCGGGTTCCTGAAAACGCGAAAGACAGTCTGCTGTGGTCGATTGATGAGATGGGCGAAGTCATCGCGATCATTAAGAAAAAAGGAATCGAAGCGGTTATGGAGAATCCGCATGTGCGGCGTCATTATGTAGAAGAATGCTGCGATGTTCTGATGTACTGGCTCGACATGCTTTCCTGTCTGCATATCAGTGCGGAGGAATTCTGCGAGCAGTATGAGGAAAAATTCAAACGCAATATGGAGCGAAGCTGGAGCGAAAACGAAACGATGTATGAGGAATAGAGAATGACAAGATCAAAAGAATCGGAAGCGACGGTAATATCGAAAAGGCCGGGCGCGTCGAAAACATCAGAATCACCAGAGACACCAGAAACATCGGAAATGCCAGAAGCATCAGAAGCATCAGAAGCATCAAAAGCATCAAGAGCATTAGAAACACCAGAAACATCAAAAACATCAAAAACATCAAAAACATCAAAAACATCAAAAACATCAAAAACCTCGAGAACATCAGGACCGCTGTGGAACGTCCTGCTTCTGCTTTTGGTCGCGGCGATTTGGGGAAGCGCCTTCGTCGCGCAGAGCGTCGGGATGGATTACGTAGAACCCTTCACCTTTAATTCAATCCGCTGCCTGATCGGAGGGCTTGTGCTTATCCCCTGCATCGCCTTTTTGGACGCGCTGAACAAAAAGAACGGGGGCAAAAGCCGTGCTCCAAAGACCCGGGACGAAAAAAAGCTGCTGCTGAAGAGCGGGATTCTGTGCGGAACCGCTCTGTTCGGCGCAAGCATACTGCAGCAATACGGAATTTCCTTCACGACGGTGGGGAAAGCCGGCTTCATCACATCCATGTATATTGTATTGGTGCCGGTTTTTGGCGTTTTTTTGCATAAGAGGATCGGCATACGGGTGGCATGCAGCGTCGTGATTGCGCTGTTTGGCCTGTATTTGCTTTGTATGACGGAAAGCCTGTCCATCGGGAAGGGCGATTTACTGGTACTGCTCTGCGCGGTTGTATTCTCTGTCCATATTTTGCTGGTCGACCACTATTCGCCGCGGGTCGACGGCGTCCGCCTTTCCTGCATCCAGTTTTTTATCTGCGGCATTTTAAGCGGCATCGGCATGTTGATTTTCGACAGTCCCAGTCTTTCCTCGATTTTGGCGGCGGCAAAACCGATTCTGTATGCCGGCGTCCTTTCGTGCGGCGTAGCCTATACGCTGCAGATTATCGCGCAGAAAAACGTAGAACCCACAACGGCCTCGCTTCTGATGAGCCTCGAATCCGTTTTTTCGGTTCTTGCCGGCTGGGTGGTTCTGCATCAGAAGCTGAGCCTGCGGGAAGGGTTCGGGTGCATCCTGATGTTTTTCGCGATTGTGCTGGCGGAACTGCCTGAAAGAAAAAAGGTTTGATGCCATTGCATATTGTGAATTGCCTGCCATCCATTCCGCCATGGGCGTAAATCTCCAAAGCAAGTCCCACTGTCGGATTTATATTACAATTTGCCTTCAGCCGGTCATAAATTTCTCTAAAATCTGCTTGCAATGTGCGTTTGAGAGTGCTATACTACAAAAAGTGGTACGAAGTTTGGAAGAGTGGGATAACCCACTCTTCTCCTTTTATAATCGATGTGCCAGAATGAAGGAATCTTTGACATATTGCGGAGGATACATTGAAAAAACAGGAGATTATAAACGCCGTGGAAGCGCTTCTTGCGCCGCTTGCGCAGGAATTTTCCTACGAGATCGTGGATGTCGAGTATGAGAAGGAAGGGCCCGACTGGTACCTCAGGGTTTTTGCCGACAAGGAAGGCGGTTTTACGATTGACGACTGCGTAACCTTGAGCCGCGCTCTTGAAAAGAAGCTCGAAGAAGAGGACCCGATCGACGGCGCCTACATTCTCGAGGTGAGCTCTCCGGGGCTTGACCGTCCGCTCAAAAAGGACAGGGATTTTGCACGGAATCTTAACAAGGCTGTGGAGGTCCGGCTGTACGCGGCATCTCCGGAGCACGGCCTTGCGAAGACGTTTACGGCGAAGCTTCTGGCCTTCGATCCGAAGCAAAAGACTTTGACGGTTGAAATGGAGAACGGAGAGGAAATAACGCTTATGCGAAAGGACATTGCGTCCGTTCGCCTCGCGGTGATTTTTTAAGGAGGAAACAGGAAAAGATGAATGAATTTATCGAGGCTCTGGATCAGCTTCAGAAGGAAAGGGGCATCGATAAGGATGTCGTTTTTGAAGCCATTGAAGCGTCTCTTGTAACGGCCTGCAAGAAGAACTACGGCACGTCGCAGAATGTTCGCGTCAATATGGACCGGGAAAAAGGCACGGTCAAGGTGTACGCCGCCAAGACGGTCGTCGAAAATGTCACGGAACCGGCGATCGAGATTTCCGAGGCGGACGCCGCGAAGATCAATCCGCGCTACGCCCTCGGGGACCAGTGCGAGGTGGAAATCACACCCCGGAATTTCGGCCGGATCGCGGCGCAGAATGCGAAACAGGTCGTTGTTCAGAAGCTGCGCGAGGCGGAGCGGGAGATCATTTACAACGAGTATAAAAGTCAGGAACATGAGATCGTGAGCGGTCTCATTCAGCATAAAGAAAAAAAGAACGTATTTGTGAATCTGGGCAGGATTGAAGCCATGCTGAGTCCGGCAGAGCAGATTCCGACAGAGGTTTACAAGCTGAATCAGAGAATCAGGGTTTATGTGCTGGAAGTGCGGAAGACGCCGAAAGGGCCGCTGATGCTGGCCTCCCGGACGCATCCCGATCTCGTCAAGCGGCTCTTTGAGCAGGAGGTTCCGGAGATTCACGACGGCATTGTCCAGATTCGCGGCATTGCCCGCGAGCCGGGTTCCCGGACCAAGATCGCCGTTTACAGCAAAGACCCGCAGGTCGATCCGCTGGGGGCCTGCGTAGGCGTTGACGGAGCGCGCGTAAACGCGATCGTAGGAGAGCTTGGCGGAGAGAAGGTCGATATCATCGTATGGAGTGAAAAAGAGGACGACTTCATCGCCGCCGCGCTGTCCCCGGCGAAGGTCGTGAGCGTGAACATGGATGAAGAGGGTACGGCGTCCGTCATCGTGCCGGACCATCAGCTGACGCTCGCGATTGGGAAGGAAGGACAAAACGCCCGTCTTGCCGCGCGACTGACCGGCTGTAAGATCGATATCAAGAGCGAATCGCAGGCGGAGCAGGCCAGGCTCGAGGAAGAGGAGAACGAGGAGTATTACTACGAGGAATACTACGAAGAGGGCGATGAAGACGAGATCGAGTACATTTATGAGGATGAATTGCCGGAACAGGAATAACGCGAGTTGGAGGCGAACGTGAAAACGAGGAAAATACCGCTGCGAAAGTGCACGGGATGTCAGGAATTAAAATCCAAAAAAGAAATGATTCGTGTTGTGCGTTCGCCGGAAGGCGAAATTTCCATCGACCGCACAGGCAAAAAATCCGGACGCGGCGCGTATATCTGCCCTTCGGCGGATTGTCTCGAACAGGCGGTGCGCCGCAGGGGGCTTGAGAGATCGCTGGGGACTCCGATCAGCGATGCGGTATACGAAACGCTTCGAAAGGAGCTTGCCTGTCATGAATGAGGAGAATAAACGGCGCCTTCTGTCTCTTTTGGGGCTGTGTCAAAAGGCAGGTCTCCTTGCCGCCGGGGAGACAGCCTGCGAAAGCGCGATACGCGCCGGCAAGGCACGGGCGGTGATTTTGAGCGGCGATGCGTCTGAAAATACGAGCAAAAAATTTTCAAATCGCTGCCATTACTATGGGGTTCCGCTGGTCATTCTGCCTTTTACGAAGCAGGAGATCGGCCGCGCCGTTGGAAAAGAGCTGCGGTCCTGCGCGGCCGTGTGCGAGGAGGGCTTTGCCGGACACATACTGGAATTGGCAAATAAAGAAGAGTAACGGACAGGTGGGAAGAAAGTGCTTGAAAGGTGGATTCGCCAGTGGCAAAAATCAGAGTACATGAACTCGCGAAAGAATTGAATGTAACCAATAAGGATATCATGAAAAAGCTGGAGGAAATGGGCGTTTTCGTGCCAAGTCATATGAGCGCTCTGGAACCCGGCGAGGAGATGAAGGTGCGGGCGGCTTTTGGAGCGCCGGTTCGAAAAAAGGAGGCGCCGGTCCGGAAACGGGTCATCGTGCGCCGCACCCCGGAGGGCGAAGAGACGCGTGTCGTAAAGGCGGCGCGTCCGTCATCCGGCGCGCCCGCCGGCGCGGGCGGCGCCCGGACGCGGGTTACGGCACCCCGCCCGACGGCCCCCGGTGCGGATGCGCTTCATGAACAGAGTGCAGAAGGGCATAAGCCGCAGGCCGCAGATGGTTCCGCCGCACAGGGAGCGGAAGAACGCAGGCCGCAGACCGCTGCGGTTCCTCCGGCGCAGAGCGCGGATAACTCCTTGGCACGGACCGCGGATAACTCTTTGGCGCAGAACGCAGAATCCCGTCCGTCGAAGTCCGCGGATGCGTCTTCGGCACAGGCCGCCGAGGTCCGGAAACCGCAGGCCGCGGATGTTCCTCCGGCACAGGCCGCCGAGACGCCGGGGCCGCAGACTGCGGCAGTCCGTCCGCAGCAGGAGCTTTCTATCGGACCGCAGAAGCCCTCGTCCGGGGCGGTTAGACCGGCGGATGAAAAAGAAGCGGACAGGAGCGGTCAGCCGGATGCGCAAAAGGCGAAAGATGGGCTGCAAAAGGCGAAAGACGATCTGAACGCAAAAAAACAGACGGCTGTGCGGCGTCCGCTTGAAGGTGAGATTATCCGCCGCGCCGACGGCAAGCTCGTGCGCCGGATTCCGATTCCCAAGGGGGAAACTGCGCAGTCCATGATGGCGAAGCGGGAGGCGGAGCGCTTAAGGAGCGGAAAAGACGCGGAAATCACGGTTGTGCAGGAATTTAAAAAGAATTCTTCCGACGGCACATCCGCCCGTTCGGACCGGGACCGCGGCCGTACCGCCCGTCTTACGAAGGGGCCGCAGGGCCAGCGCCGCGACGGCCAGCCCACGGGAACCGCGAGGGATGGACGCCGGCAGGACGGACGTCCGAACGAGGGCCGGCGAAACGGCGCCGCCTTCCGCGGTCAGGATATGGATCAGAGAGAGGCGCCGCGTGAGAACGGACGCGACCTGAGCCGCAGGGGCGCAAGGCGGCAGGACAGTTCGCAGCTGCTCGGCGATCTGATCATTCCGGAGCGTCCGAAGATTGAGGATAAACCGAAGAAGAACGAACGCAGCCGCAAGGAAAAGAGCCGTTCCGCGAGCGCCGCGGCGGAGGATTTCAGCCGCAGGAAGAACAACGCGCGAATAGCCATGAGCATGATGGACGATGATTTGCTGGCGCGTCCGCGGAAGAAGCCGAAACCCAATAAGAATCTGCAGGACCGGAAGCAGGAGACCGAAGAAGATTCGATCCGGGTCGTTACGCTGCCTGACTCCATGACCGTCAAGGAATTTGCCGAGTTTATCGGCAAGCCGTCCGCGCAGATCATCAAGGCGCTCATGCTGAAGGGCGTCATGGCCGGGCTCAACCAGCAGATCGAATTTGATCAGGCGGAAGAAATCGCTGTCGATATGGGCATTCTCGTCGAGCATGAGGTCGAGGAGGATATTTTCGCGGCCTATACGCAGGAGAACAAGGACAAGGAGGAGGACCTCGTAAGCCGTTCGCCGGTCGTGGTCGTTATGGGCCATGTGGATCACGGCAAGACCTCGCTCCTTGACAAGATTCGCAGCACGAAGGTGACGGCGGGAGAAGCAGGGGGAATTACCCAGAGCATCGGCGCCTCGGTTGTCGAGGTCAACGGTCGAAAGATTACGTTTCTCGATACGCCGGGCCATGAGGCCTTTACCGCGATGCGTATGCGCGGAGCGCAGGTGACGGATATCGCGATTCTGGTGGTCGCGGCGGACGACGGCGTGATGCCGCAGACGGTTGAAGCCATCAACCATGCGAAGACAGCCGGCGTTCAGATCATCGTCGCCATCAATAAAATCGATAAGCCAGGCGCCAACCCGGACCGCGTGATGCAGGAGCTTATGGAGTACGATCTGGTTCCCGAGGCATGGGGCGGCTCCACGATCTGCGTGCCGGTTTCGGCGCTGACCGGCGAGGGCGTGAACACGCTTCTTGAAATGGTGCTTCTGGTCGCCGACATCGAGGATTATAAGGCCAATCCCAACTGCGCCGCCAGCGGGAGCGTCATCGAAGCGGAACTGGATAAGGGCCGCGGCGCGGTCGCGACGGTGCTCGTGCAGCGCGGAACGCTGAAACTGGGCGATCCGGTCGTCGTAGGCCATACCTTTGGGCGGATCAAGGCGATGCAGGATGACAGCGGACAGCGGGTCAAGACCGCGGGTCCCTCCACGCCCGTTGAAATCGTCGGCCTGTCCGACGTGCCCGAAGCCGGAGAGAAATTCTATGTGACGGAGAGCGACCATGAGGCCAGAACGCTTGCGGAGAAGGTCAGCGCGAGAGAGCGGCAGAGCATGGTCGAGGGCAATAAGAGAGTTTCGCTGAATGATCTGTTCGATCAGATTCAGGAAGGCGAGATGAAGGAACTCAATATCGTAGTGAAGGCGGATACGCAGGGATCGGTCGAGGCCGTCAGGCAGAGCCTTGAAAAGCTGTCAAATTCGGAAGTGGCGGTGCGCTGCATCCACGGCGGCGTCGGCGCGATCACGGAGAGCGACGTGATGTTGGCCTCGACGGCGAACGCCCTGATCGTCGGCTTTAACGTCCGGCCGGACGCCGGCGCAAAATCCGTCGCCGATCAGGAGAAGATCGATATCCGTCTGTACCGCGTCATCTATACCGCGATTGAGGAGATCGAGGCAGCCATGAAGGGCATGCTGGCGCCGAAATTCGAGGAAAAGGTGGTCGGACACGCCGAGGTTCGCCAGGTTTTCCATGCCTCGGGCGTCGGTACGATCGCCGGTTCCTATGTGCTGGACGGCAAGGTGCAGCGTTCGAATCAGATTCGCCTTGTGCGCGACGGCATCGTCATCTACGAAGGCGAGATCGCGTCCCTGCGCCGGTTTAAGGACGATGTGCGCGAGGTGGCCGCGGGCTATGAATGCGGCATCATGCTGAACCGGTTCGCGGATATTAAAGAAGGCGACACGCTGGAGACCTTCCTGATGGAGGAAATCGAGCAGTAAGATGAGAACAGGACGAAGCGGAAGCAGTCGTATGGAACGGATTAACGAGGAAATCCGAAAGGAACTGAGCCAGATTCTTCAGACGGAAATGAAGGACCCCCGGCTGGAGTCGCTCATTTCCGTCGTCCGGACAGAAACGAGCCGCGATTTGAAATACTGCAAAGCGTATGTAAGCGTACTCGGCGATGAGGAAACGCGCGCCGAAGTCAAGACCGCGCTGAAATCCGCCGTAGGCTTCATCCGGCGGGAACTCGCGCACCGGCTCAATCTCCGCGTTACGCCGGAACTGATCTTTCATCTGGATGATTCGATCGAATACAGTATTCACATGGAGAATCTGCTGCACTCGATTGAACTTCCGCCGGCGGATCAGGCAGACGGGCAGGGAGACGGACAGTGACGAGAGAAGAATTCGCGGAGGCGATGGAGACCTTTCTTTCCGCGTATGAGGTCTATGTCATTGCCGGCCATGTACGGCCGGACGGCGACTGTATCGGCGCCGGCGTCGCGCTGGGCCTGTATCTGGAAAGTCAGGGGAAGGAAGTCTATCTTTACCGTGAGGGCGATGTCGCGCGGTATCAGCCGATGGCGGGCTATGTACAGGAGCTTACGGAGACAATAAAAGAAGGATTAAGGAAAAGACCCTACGCGTTCATTCTTCTGGACCTGACAGATCCGGAGCGGACGGGCGGGGGAAAGGAGCTGTTTCAAAACGCGGCCGATACCCTCTGCATCGACCACCACGTTTCCGATACGGTCTTTGCGCGGCTGAATCACGTAGAATCCGGAATGAGCGCCACCTCTGAGATTCTGTATCATCTGTTCCGTCTCATGGAGGTTCCGCTGACTAAAAAAATGGCGGAGGCTCTGTACTGGGGCATCGCCTTCGACACGGGCGGGTTTCGGCACACATCAACGACGGGGGATACATACCGGGCGGCGGGCGACCTGCTGGATGCCGGCGTCTCCTGCACGGACATTTTAAACCGCCTGTATCATTCCCGCAGTTTTCGGGAGAGCAGGACCCTTTCGCTTGTTCTGCGCAAGGCCCGTCTCTATAAGGACGGCATCGTCATGGCCGCGCTGGAAAGCCGGGATTTTAAGAAGCTGGGAGCCGCCCCCGAGGATGCGGAGGGCACGGTCGGCAGTCTCGCCGAGATCAGCGAGGCCAGGGTCGCCGTGCTGCTGAAAGAGACGGAGGACGGAACGATACGCGTGAGCCTGCGTTCAGTCGGCGAAGACAGCGCGGATGTCGCGGCGGTGGCAAGGCGGTTTGGCGGCGGAGGCCATATAAAGGCCGCGGGCTGCACGCTGAAAGGACCCATGCTGCTTGCGAAGCAGAGCCTGCTGCAGGCGGTCCGGGACGAGATCGCGGCGCGGGAGCGCATCGCGGCACAGGAGCAGGATACAGCACAGCAGCATATCACGGCACAGGAGCAGGATACAGCGCAGCAGCGCATCGCGGCGCGGGAGCGAATCGAATGAACGGCGTCGTCAATGTCTATAAGGAGCCGGGCTTCACATCCCACGATGTGATCGCGGTCCTGCGGGGGATGCTGCGAACACACAGAATCGGGCACACAGGAACGCTCGATCCGGACGCGGAGGGCGTGCTGCCCGTGTGCGTCGGGAAGGCGACGAAGGCCGCCGACATGATCATGGGATCGGAGAAGCGCTACAGAGCCGTCATGGCCTTCGGCAGCGAGACGGCGACACAGGACGCCTCCGGCAGCGTAACGAAAACGTATGAATATGAATTTGACGAAGAGAGAGTGCGAAACGTCTGCGCCTCTTTCGTCGGAACTTTTGAACAGGTCCCGCCGATGTACTCGGCCGTTAAGGTCGGCGGCATGAAACTGTATGAGCTTGCCCGCATGGGAATGGAGGTCGAGCGCAGGCCGCGCGCCGTTACGGTGTATGAACTGAAGGTCCTAAGCGCTTCGCCGGAGGAGGCCGAGATCGAGGTGCTCTGTTCCAAGGGAGCGTACATTCGGACCCTATGCGAGGACATCGGGCGCCGCCTCGGATACGGCGCGCATTTAAAAACACTGAAACGAACGGCAAGCGGCGTCTTTACAGCCGAGACCAGCCATACGCTTGCGGAAATCAAGACACTGCTCGGAGAGGGACGGCCGGAGGCCTTTCTGATTCCTCTCGACCGTCTGTTTGACGACTGTCCTTCACTGCGGGCCTGCCCCGGGGATGACCGGTATCTTCAGAACGGCAATCCCCTTTCCTATCCCGCTGATACGCTTGCGGCGGGCCCCGGGGACGCGGTCCGGATGTATGATTCCGGAGACCGGTTCGTCGGGCTCTATAAGGTCGGATCTATCCGGGACGGCAAGGTGCATCTTACCGCCTATAAGATGTTCGGCGAATAAGGGGTGGAGGATACGATGCGAAAGCTGCAGGATTCGGTTTTAGGAACGGCTCCCGCCGCGCCCCCCGCGGGGTACGCGATTACGATCGGAAATTTCGACGGGGTCCATATCGGACACCGCGCGCTGATCGGGCGCGCGAAGGAGGAGGCCGGAAAGCTGGGCTGTCCGCTCCTGATCTTTACGTTTTCGCCGCAAAGCAGCGAGCAGATCGCCGGTAAGAAGGCCCCGCGCATCTACACGGACGAGCAGAAAAGCTACATTCTCGGTAGACTGGCTCCGGAGGCGGACCTGCTGTTTTTTTCCTTTGATGAAGCGCTGCGCTCCATGCGGGAAGATCTGTTTTTTGAAACGGTGCTTAAGACACGGTACCAAGCGCGGGCGATCATCGTGGGGGAGAATTTCCGCTATGGGAAGGGCGGAGAGGGATGCGTTGCGACACTGCGGCGTCATTGCCTTGAACACGGAATCAGCCTGTATGCCCATCCCGGCGTCCGTCGGGATGGAGAATGGGTGTCGAGCACGCGAATCCGCGGGCTTCTTGCGAACGGCGAAATGAGAAAAGCCGCCGAACTGCTTGGGGATGGCTATTTCACAGAGGGCACCGTGACGCAGGGAAAGCGCCTCGGACGCCGGCTGGGATTTCCGACGGCGAATCTGATTTTGCCGGACCATGTTGTGAACCCGCGGCACGGGGTCTATTATACGAGGGTCGCGACGCCGGACGGCGTCTATGCCGGAATCAGCAATGTCGGCGTGAACCCGACCGTGGAGCACGGACAAAAGACCAAGGTGGAAACGCATATTCTAAATTATACGGGCGACCTTTACGGCCGCTTTATCCGAGTGGAATTTCTGCGCTGGATGCGCGATGAGCGCCGCTTTGACGGCGTGGAGCAGTTAAAAGAACAGCTGCAGAGGGACCTTGCGCTCGCGCGGGGGTTCAGTACAGCCGCGGAGACGGCGGATTGGAGGAAGTTATGAAAAATATGGGAGTGAATGAACTCCGGGAGTCGTTTCTTTCATTTTTCGAATCGAAGGGGCACCTGAGCGCCCGCTCGTATTCGCTGGTCCCGAAGAATGATAAGAGCCTGCTTTTAATCGCGGCCGGCATGGCCCCGCTGAAACCCTATTTCACAGGGCAGGAGATTCCGCCGAAAACACGGATGACGACCTGTCAGAAATGCATACGGACGACCGATATTGAAAACGTCGGCAAGACGGCCCGCCACGGGACGTTTTTTGAGATGCTCGGCAACTTTTCCTTCGGCGATTATTTTAAGCGCGAGGCGATTGCCTGGGCATGGGAGTTTCTCACGCAGACGCTCGAGTTCGACCCGGAGCGGCTCTATGTTTCCGTCTACGAGGAGGACGACGAGGCGGAGGCAATCTGGCATAACGAGATCGGCCTTTCGAAAGATCGGATTTTCCGCATGGGAAAGGAAGACAACTTCTGGGAACATGGCTCCGGCCCCTGCGGCCCCTGCTCGGAAATTTATTTTGACCGCGGCGCGAAATACGGCTGCGGCAAGCCGACCTGTACGGTCGGCTGCGACTGCGACCGCTACATGGAAATCTGGAATCTCGTTTTCACGCAGTATGACCGTCAGGACGACGGTTCTTACCTGCCTCTTGCGAAAAAGAATATTGACACCGGCATGGGCCTCGAGCGGCTGGCCGCCGTCATGCAGGGCGCGGACTCGATTTTCGACGTCGATACAATCAAATCGATCCGCGACCATGTCTGCCGGATCGCGGGTGTGTCCTACGGGGCCGATCCGAAAACGGACGTTTCAATCCGGGTCATTACCGACCACATCCGCGCGCTGACCTTTATGACCTCCGACGGCGTGCTGCCGTCCAATGAAGGGCGGGGGTATGTGCTGCGCCGCCTGCTGCGCCGCGCCGCGCGCCACGGACGGCTGCTCGGCATAGGCAGGCCGTTTCTGGCGGAGCTTGCGGAGACCGTCGTTGCGAATTCAAAGAGCGCCTATCCGGAGTTAGAGGATAAAAAAGCCTCCATCGTTAAAACCATAATGAGCGAAGAGGATAAATTCTACCAGACGCTGGACGGCGGCCTCGCGATCCTGCAGGATTTCATCGCGGCGATGAAGGAGAACAGGGAGACCGTTCTTTCCGGCGAAAAGGCGTTCAAGCTGTACGACACCTACGGCTTCCCGGCGGACCTTACAACCGAGATTCTGGGAGAGGAAGGCATGCGCCTTGATGAGGACGGCTTCCGTCAGGCGATGGAATCGCAGAGGGTCCGCGCGAGGCAGGCCCGCGCCGAAACGAACTACATGGGCGCGCAGGCCACGGTCTATAATGAGCTCGATCCCGCGATGGAGACCGTTTTCGACGGCTATGAGCGCACCTGGCGCCAGGGCACGATTCTGGCCCTCACCTCCGAAAGCGTGAAAGTGGATGATGCGCCGGAGGGGCTCCATGTGACCGTTTTTACGGATTATACCCCGTTTTATGCGACAATGGGCGGGCAGGAAGGCGACTTTGGGACGATTCAGACGGATACCGGCCTCGTCGCGGTCGATACGACGATAAAGGCGATCGGCGAGAAGATCGGGCATGTCGGCAAGGTCATCGAAGGCCATGTTTCCGTCGGACAGAAGGCGCGGCTGATCGCCGACCCTCTGAACCGGCTCGCGACCAGCCGGGGCCACAGCGCGACTCATCTTCTGCAAAAAGCGCTCCGGGACGTTCTGGGAACGCATGTTGAACAGGCCGGCTCCAGCGTGAGCGCGGACAGGCTGCGTTTTGACTTTACGCATTATCAGGCGATGCGTCCGGAGGAAATCGAAAAGGCGGAGCGGGAGGTCAACCGGCAGATTCTTGCGGCTCTTCCGATTACGACGGAAGTCATGCCGATGGAAAAGGCAAGGCAGAGCGGCGCGATGGCCCTGTTCGGGGAAAAATACGGCGAAAACGTCCGCGTCGTCAGTATGGGCGATTACAGCAGGGAACTGTGCGGCGGCACCCATCTGAATAACACCGCGCAGATCGGGACGTTCGTCATTCTGTCAGAAAGCGGCGTCGCAGCCGGCGTACGGCGCATCGAGGCCCTGACCGGGGAGAAAGCGCTTGCGCATTTCCGAAAGCAGAAAGAGGAATTAAATACGATCGCCTCCCTCCTGAAGAGCAGTACGGACCGCGCGGCAAAGAGCGTGGAGAACCTTCTGCAGCAGACAAAAAGCCTCCAGAAAGAGCTTGAGACGTTAAAAAGCAGGATCAGCGCCGGCGCGGCGGACGAAATTCTGAAACAGGCGGAAACGGTAGGCGGTCTGCGCGTGCTTGTCGCCTGCCGGAAGGATCTGGACATGGACGGTCTGCGGAATCTTGGCGATACCCTGAAGGAGAAGCTCGGCGAATGCGTGATTCTGCTGGCGGGCGGAACCGATAAGCCGCAGTTTATCGCCATGGCGACCAAAGGCGCGGTCGAGGCCGGCGCGAACGCGGGCGCCATCGTCCGCGAGGCGGCGAAACTCACAGGAGGAGGCGGCGGCGGAAAACCTGCGATGGCGCAGGCCGGCGGCAGGGACGCTTCCAGAATCGAGGAGGCCCTCGCAGCCGGCAGAACCGTGATTCTTTCGCAGATATCGTAGGTTTGTTTGCGGAAGGAGGAAGACAAAGTGGACGCGCAGGATCAGGAAAACAATCGCGAGAATACTCACGATCAGAATTTCGAGCAGGACCTCGAGCGCGAGAGGCAGCGGCGCCGAAGGGAGGGAATCAGACGCAGACAGCAGGAGCAAAAGCGCCGCCGGCAGAGTATGGCGGTGCTGACGGTCGGACTGGTTCTGATTCTGGTCTGCGCCGTCGGCCTGAATGCGTGGCTGAATTCGGGGACGGAGGCGCGGAACGGAAAAGAGGAAGCCGGATCCAATTCGAGCGGCTCCATTTCCGCTTTACCGGCGAACTCTGAAAATTCACGGGGTGAAACGGTATCTGAAGAGGCGGAAAGCCACGCCGAAGAGGCGGAAAGCCGCGCCGAAGAAACCGAAAGTCCGGTTGAAAATACGGTCTCAACCGCGACGATCGGCGTGACCGGCGATGTCATGGTCCATGATACGCAGCTGACCTTTGCCTACCGCGAGGCTACGGACAGTTTCGATTTTTCTGAGAGTTTCGAGGTGATCAAGGATGCCCTGTCCGCTCCGGATTTCATGATCGCGAATCTGGAAACGACATTCGGCGGCGTCGATACGTGGACGGCGGACGCGGTGCACGGCTATACCGGCTATCCCTGCTTCAACTCGCCGGATATTCTCGCGGCCAACCTCAAGGACGCGGGCATCGACTTTCTGGGAACCGCGAACAACCATTCGCTGGATTCCAGAAAAGAGGGGCTGCTTCGGACGCTCGAAGTGCTGCGGAGCATCAACATGCCTTCGACCGGCACGTTCAGCGAAGTCGACGCGCCGCGCTATACGGTTGAAGACGTAAACGGCATTCATATCGCGCTGATGGCCTACACCTACGGAGCGAACGGCTTTTATCTTCCGGACGAAAGCAAGGGCTTCTTTAATTCCTTTGACGATTACGAGCAGAGCCGGATCGATCAGATGTACGAGGATGTGCGCAGGACCGCCGCGCTTCCGGAGGTCGATCTGGTCGCCGTAATGCTGCATATCGGCGAGGAGTACCAGTATGAACCGACGGAAAAGACGCGGGAGGTCGTAGACGGGCTCTTTAACGCGGGCTGCGACCTCGTCTTCGGAAGCCCTCCGCACGTGCTGGAGCCTTTTGAAATCCGGACCCTCGATAACGGGGACGGAACGACGCGGCAGGGCTTCGTGATTTATTCGCTGGGCAACTTTATCTCATCGCAGTATTATACCAGCGAAACGCCCGTGCATAAGGATGTGGGCGTAATCGTGGATCTGGACCTCAAAAAGCAGGGTGATGAGAAGCCGGTCATTACCGGAATCCGGCTGATGCCCACCTTCTGTCAGTGGACGACCACGACGATCCGCGTGATTCCGATTGAATCCGCGCTCGATTCCTATACCGCGGGAGAGAACGCCTGCAGCGTCAACGAATCCGGATATGCGAAACTGCAGGCCGCGCAGGCGTTCTTCCGCGATACCTTCTGGCCGAAAGACTATGAATATACGATCGAAGACGGCATGTACACCGTGAAAATGGAGTAGACGCGGACTGTCTTACAGAGTGCGCTCGTCCCCGAAGAAGAACAGGGCGACCGTTCCGGGGCCGGTGTGCGCTCCGATGACCGTGCCAATGCTGTTGATCAGAATCTCGCCCCTGATTTTCGGGAAGCGCTCCCGGACGAGGCGGGCGACCTCCTCAGCGTCCTCCCGGCTTGCGGAGTGGCTGATGAAGCACCGCTCGCTGTAATCGAATCCGTTTTCCGCGTGATCCTCCATTTTCTTCACGATTTCCTGAATCACTTTTTTCTTCGTGCGGACCTTCATGCGCGGAATCAGTCTGCCTTCTGTGTTCATGTTGAGCAGCGGGCAGATTTTAAGCGCCGTTCCAAAAAAGCCTGCCGTTTTGGACACGCGGCCTCCGCGGATGTAGCTTGTAAGATCGGTTGAGAAGAACCAGTGATGCAGACGCAGTTTGTTTTTCTCGATCCAGTCCGCGACCTGTTCCATGCTCTGGCCTTCGTCCCTGAGGTCGCAGGCCTTGTCGACCAGAAGGCCGGAGCCGCTTGAGGCGCCGAGGGAGTCGATTACGAGAATCTTTCGCCCCGGGTACTGCTCCATCAGACTTTCAGCCGTGAGCCGCGCCGAATTGACGGAACCGGACAGCCCGCCGGACAGGGAGATATGCAGGATATCGCTCCCCTCTTCGAGAAACGGCCTCCAGAACTCTTCATAAGCGGACCCGTTGATCTGGCTGGTCGTCGGCGTCGCGCCGTCCGCGATCATCTGGTAAAAGGTCTCGAAAGGAATCGTCTTCCCAAGATCATCCGGATATTCTTTTCCGTTCAGATTGTAATGGAAACATATGTAGGGAACGTTTCTTTCTTCAAAGTACGCCGCGGGCAGATCCGTGGTCGAACAACAGGTAATGATAAACGAGTTCATGGCGGCAGCTCCTTTTTCTGCTTGTATTTGCTGTCATTATAACAGGTTTTGGCGCAAAAAAACAATCCCAAAAGCGAAAAAATAAAGAGAACCGGAACGAGGCCGCCGGCGGACGGGACCGGGCGAAACCGGGCGGCAGGATGGCCGCGGAAACGGAAGCGCCGCGGCGGGAGGGGCAAGGATGGATCTTCAATATATCGTGGGACCGGGGCAGAGCGGCAAAACCCGCCTGCTGCAGGAGCGGATCATTCAAACGACGCTCGAAGAGCCTGAGCGCCGGATTTTTTATATCGTGCCGGAGCAGGCGAGTCTGCGCGCCCAGCGCGAGCTTCTGGAAATCCATCCGCGTCACGGGATTCTGAATGTGGAAGTTCTGAGCTTTAACCGTCTGGCATACCGGATTCTTGAGGAAACGGGCTGCGCGTACCGGGTGCTCGACGACATGGGCAAGTCGATGCTGCTGTATAAGGTGGCCCTCGATCATCAGGACGAACTGCTCTACTATGGTTCGCTCCTGCGCCGTCAGGGATTCATTGAACAGCTTACGGTGATGATGACGGAACTGTACCAGTACCGCATCGACGAAGAGGTTCTTTGCTCCATGCGAAAGCAGCTGCCGCAGGGCAGCGTGCTTGACCGGAAGCTGCACGATATCGGCGTGCTCTATAAGGGCTTTGCGGAGCGCACCGGTCAGGACGCGGCGCCGGCGGACATGCTGCTCGATATTCTCTGCCGCCGCATTCCGGATTCCGCGCTGCTGGAACAGGCGGACATCTATCTGGATGATTTTTACGGGTTTACTCCGCAGCAGTATGAAGTGCTGAAGGCGCTCCTAAAAAAGGCGCGTCGTCTTTGCCTGACGCTCAAAATGACGCGGGGCGCGCTCGAGAGCTACCGTCCCGGCATGGATTTGCGGGAACTGTCCGCCTCGCTGTTCTATCCGTCGCTTAAAACCTACGCGAAATTCTGCGAAATGGGAATTTACGGGAAAATCCGTTTCACAGGCCCGTCAAGACAGAATGAAGAGCTGC
>CAYUPA010000010.1:0-266 GCA_964446565.1 uncultured Lachnospiraceae bacterium | reverse complement strand
TCTTTTTTCCCGCGAAAAAGGCGCGGAAAAACGCGTTTCGCGGTCCATTCGCGTTTCCCGGGCGGAAAAGCCCGAGGCGGAAATCGAGAACATGCTGTCCGCGATCCACGCGCTTGTGCGGACGGGGGAGTATCATTATCAGGACATTACCGTGCTGGCCGGTTCGCTGGAAAGCAGCCGCAATACCATTCTGCGGCTGGCAAAGCAGTACGGCGTACCGGTCTTTATCGACCAGAAGGCTTCGCTTTCCGAGAACCCGGCGGTCC
>CAYUPA010000009.1:16912-17466 GCA_964446565.1 uncultured Lachnospiraceae bacterium | reverse complement strand
TCATTTCTAAGCGGCGTCATAGACCCCGAACGGTGGATGGCGGACGCGGTTCGCGCCTACCGTCTTGACGGCAGACGCGATCTTACGGATACGGTTTGGTATCCAGTGCTGATAAGCGCGGTGAGGGCCCGCGTGGAAAAGGCGGAGGCGCTGTATAAAAGGCTTGCAGGGGAGTACGAAAAGGCGGGCGCCATGCCGCAGAACCGTACGTTTGTTGCGGTCCGCCGCCTGCTTGAGGCCCTGTCGGAGGCGCTTACGAAGGATGACCCTGTGATTTCGGAGGACTTTCTGCCGGCGCGGCTCGATTACAGCCTGTGGAAAGAGGACCCCGAGGGGAAAAGCAGGGTCCGGAAACTGGCGGAGGATGCGAAAACCGCGCTCAAAGAGGCCGCGTCCTTAAAGGACCGGTGGATGAATGAAAAAAGCGCGGAATGTATGGAGACGCTGGTCTATCCCGCGCTTATGGGCCTGTCGTGGGTGACGGAGCGCTTTCAGAAGCGGTACCAGGCGGCAAAGCAGGATAAGGCCCTCGTCGATTTCGAGGATTTGGAGCG
>CAYUPA010000009.1:14640-16902 GCA_964446565.1 uncultured Lachnospiraceae bacterium | reverse complement strand
CGCGGCGCGATGAAAACGGAGATCCGTGCGGAGATCCGTACGGCGATCCGTGCGGCGATCCGTGCAACCTTTTTATGGTGGGCGACGTCAAGCAGAGCATTTACAGATTCCGCGGGGCGCGGCCCGAACTCTTCCTTCAGAAGCAGGCGCAGTACTGCGGGCGGCAGGGAGCCTCCTGCGTATTGCTGCACCGGAACTTCCGGAGCCGGGCGGCTGTGCTTCAGGCTGTCAACACGGTTTTTTACGCGCTGATGCACAGGCCCGCCGGCGAGATCGAGTATACGGAGGAGGAGGCTCTCGTTCCGGGACGCGTCTATCCCGAGGCGCGGGAGCGTTTGCTCGCGGATACGCCGACGATTACGGTTCTACGCTCCGAGCGTCCTCTTTCGTCCTCGGAGGCGCTTAAGGCCGAAGCGGAGTACACCGCGCGGCGGATCAAGAGTTTGCTTCTAAGCGGCGCCATGGTTCTTGATTCGGAAGAAGCCGTCTACCGTCCTCTGCGGTATCAGGATATCGTGATTCTGCTGCGTTCTCCTCAGTCCGCGGCCGCGGTCTATCAGGAGGCGCTCAAAAAATATGCCGTTCCTTCCTACTGCGACATCGACGGGGGGTTCTATCAGGCCAGGGAAATCCAGTGCATGATGAACATACTGCGCGTCATCGATAATCCGATGCAGGATATTCCCCTCATGGGCGTGCTGTATTCGCCGATCTTTTCGTTTACCGGATACGAACTGGCCCTGCTGCGCCTTACGGGAGGGCGGAATGAGGACCTGTACCGGTCTCTTTTGGAGTATGGCGCGGCAGGTCCTGACGGCGCGCTTCGGGACAAGGTGAACGCGTTTCTTGCGGCGCTTTCGGAATGGCGCGAATGGGCAGAGCGTATTTCCATTCACGAGCTTCTATGGAAAATTTATCAGGAGACGGGATATTATTACTATGCGTCGGCCGCCCCCGAGGGCCGCGTCCGGCGGGCGAATCTCGATTTGCTGCTGAAACGGGCGGAGGCGTATGAAAAAGGGAGCTATTCCGGACTGTTTCATTTTCTGCGGTACGTGGAGAAGATGGAGCGGCAGAGCCGCGACGACGCGGAAGCGCGGATGCTCGCCGAAGAGGACGACGTGGTGCGCATTATGAGCATCCATAAGAGCAAGGGGCTGGAATTTCCCGTCGTACTGCTCTGTGGCGTCGGGAGAGGCTTCAACCAGACCGAAACGCGGGAGCAGATTCTTTTTCATCCGGAACTCGGCATCGGCGCGGAGGCGGTCGACGCGGAGCAGGAATTCCGCTTCGAAACGCTGCCGCACCGGGCTGTCGCGGAGAAAAGGAAGCAGGAGGCGCTCGCGGAGGAAATGCGTGTGCTGTATGTCGCGATGACGCGGGCCTGCGAGGTTCTGGAACTGATCGGATACAGCAAAAAGGAGCCAGAGGAGACGGACGGCGCTCTTCCGGATTACGCGGTGCGAAACGCCTCCTGCTTTCTGGACTGGGTCTGGCCCCCCGCGGCCTCGTCCTCCTCATGGAAAACGCAGATCGTGCCCGTGGAACCGGCCCCGCAGGAAGAAACCGGGGAAGCGGCGAAGGCAACCGAGGCGGCCTCCGTGGACGAGGCTTTGTACGAACGGCTGAACCGGGAACAGGAATGGGTCTATCCCTACGCGTGGATGAACCGCCTTCCGGCCCGGGTCGCGGTCTCCGAGCTGAAAGAAAGTCAGAAGGAGGAAGACGGGGCTTCGGTCCCCATCTACAGCTTTCCGCAGGACGGCGGGCCTTCCGGCGCCTACGCGGGTACGGCGCTCCACAGGGTGTTCTCGGTTTTGAATCTCGCGGAGGGGGATACGGACGAAGCGATTCAAAGGCAGCTTGACCGGATGGAGGAAAAGGGAATTTTGGAGGCCGGACAGCGCGCGCAGATCGACCTCGGGCAGGTGCGGAGGTTCGCCTCCTCAAGTCTCGCGGACCGCATCCGGGCGGCGAAGACCGTTCTTCGTGAGCAGCCGTTTATTCTTTCGCTGCCTGTCGAAGACCTGAAATCCCTGTCGCCGGGCTTTTTGCCGGAAACGGAGCCTATGGACCCCGCGGCGCGCGTCATGGTGCAGGGCATGATCGACTGCTGTTTCCTTGAAAAGGGAAAATGGGTTCTCGTGGATTACAAATCCGACCGCTGGATCGGCGGCGCGCGGTTTGCGGAATATAAACGGCAGCTTACGGTTTACAGGATGGCGCTCGAACAGATTTCCGGCATTCCGGTGGACGAAACGC
>CAYUPA010000009.1:12340-14630 GCA_964446565.1 uncultured Lachnospiraceae bacterium | reverse complement strand
GGACAGCGTACAGTTTAGCAGCGAACAGCGCATGGCGATTGCGCACAGGAACGGGCCGATGATGGTAATCGCCGGCCCCGGCTCCGGGAAGACGACGGTGCTGACCCGGCGGATCGAAGCTCTTCTTGAAGAGACGGACCTCGCGCCCGAAAAGGTGCTTGTGATTACCTTTACAAAAGCCGCGGCGAACGAGATGCGGGAGCGGTTCCTGCGGCTTTACCGCGGGCCGAAGGACGGGAGCGCGATACGATTCGGAACCTTTCACTCCGTATTTTATGAAATCCTGCGGAACGAAGCGCCGGTTTCGAGTCTTCTCGAAGAAAAAGAGGGCGCCGCGATGCTGACGGATTTTTTCGCGAAGCGTCTGCGCTGCGGCGAACAGGAGGCCTCATGGAAGGCCTCCTTTGTTTTGTCGGAAAATTCCCGTTTCGTAAATACCGGCACGTTTCACTATAAGGAGGCCGAGACCCGCATCGGCAGAGCGCTTTTCAGCGAGGCTGTGCAGTATTATCAGGAGCAGAAGGCGTTAAAAGGCAAGATCGATTTTGACGACATGATGGCGAATCTCAAAGCCCTTTTCAAAGAGAAGCCGGAGGCGCTTGCGCGCTGGCAGAAACGCTGGTCCTACATTCTGGCGGACGAATTTCAGGACATCAACCGTCTGCAGTATGAACTTCTTACGGCGCTTGCGAAACCGGAGAACAATCTCTTCATCGTGGGGGACGACGATCAGGCGATCTACGGCTTCCGCGGGTCCGACCCGGCCTATCTTCTGCATTTTGAAGAGGACTACCCGACAGCGCGCCGTGTGTATCTCACGGCCAATTACCGCTGCCGCCCGCAGATTGTACGGGCCTCTTCATCGCTCATTCGCTGCAACAGGCGGCGCTTTGACAAGAACCTCGTTTCCGCGGCGAAGGGAAAAGCCGAGGTGCATGTCGTCCGCCTCGCCTCCGTCCGGCAGGAAGCGGCTTGGGTCCGCCGTCTCGTCGGAGAATGGTCGAAAAAAGTACCCTTTCATGAAATCGCGATTCTCTACCGGACCCGGGAGCTGAGCCGGGACCTCATGGACCGCTTTCTCATCAGCGGCGTTCCGTTTCTTAATTCGGAACATTCCTATGAGATGCTGCGATCGGAACTTGCGATCGATCTAAGAGCGTATCTCTTGGCGGCTCTGCAGAGGGACAATCAGGCGGCGCTCCTGCGCATTTTGAACCGTCCCGCGCGCGGGCTGCCGGAGGAGGCTTTTGCCTTTGCCGGAAGCGACATCCTGCATACGGCGATCCTCTCTGCCTTTCCAAACGCTCAGCAGCGTATAGAGCTTGAGGAGTTGGACTACCATTTCCGGAAAATTCGCGGGCTGCAGGCGGATGGGGCGTTTCGTTATATCTGGGAGCGAATCGGCTACGGAGCGTACCAGAGGGAGCGCTGCGAGCGCCTCGGCCTTCGCTGCGGCGATGTGCGCGCTCACTTTGCCGCTCTCCTTAAAACGGCCGCGGGCAGGACGCTGTCGGAGTGGCTCGATCTGAACGCGGAAAGAGCGGAGGAGGGCGTCGTGCTCTCGACGATGCACGGCGCGAAGGGACTGGAATTTGAGGTCGTGATTTTGATGGACGTGAACGAAGGCATCTGCCCGCACGAACGCTCTTCGGACAGTCCCGAACAGGTGGAGGAGGAACGGCGGGTCCTTTACGTCGCGATGACCCGAGCGAAACGGGAATTGTACATTCTGCACACAAAGGACCGTAAAATGTCCCGGTTCCTTCGTGAAATTGAGAGGTAATAAAATTTTTATCGGGAAACGAAGATTTTTGAGACGATGTATAGTATAATGAATGACAGACGAAATTGCGGATACGCGAAGCGGCGCGCAATTCGTCTTCCGTCTTTTCAGCAATGAAACAGATACGGAATCTGTAAAGGGAGGCGTCCGTATGCCGGAGCGTAAGAAAAAAAAGGGACGGGTTCGATTCTGGCTGATTGGCCTTGCTCTCGTTCTCTGCGTTGGAATTCTGTCGGCTTTTGCCGTATCGCACGTAAAGAGCCGGAGACTTGAAGCGGAGAACGCGGCGAAAGCGGCGAAAGCGGAGGAGACGGCGTTCAGGCTTGAGGCGTCGGCTCTGCGCAGGGACATTGAGCAGATCGAAGACACCGTGCAGGTCGATACGATCTATCCGGGAGTCTCCGCGATGGGGATCGATCTTGGCGGTCTGACCCGCGAGGAGGCCGAGGAGGTTCTCGCGAAGGACTTCAGCGATTCGGTTCTGTCGCGGACTTTGACGCTCGTCTC
>CAYUPA010000009.1:9275-12330 GCA_964446565.1 uncultured Lachnospiraceae bacterium | reverse complement strand
CGCTGGACCTATACCTTTGCGGACCTTGGCTATACGGCCAATACGGAAGAGGTCGCGAGGCAGGCCTGGGAGGTGCTGCGGTACGGCGATGCGCGGGCGCGCTATGAGGCGATGCAGACCCTTCCCGATAATCCGGTCGACTTCTCCCTGCGTATCGATTATGATCCCGCGCCGCGCGTCGATGCGATTCTGGAAGCGCTTCGGGACGAGGTGGAGCAGGAGCCGAAGGACGCTTCGCTGTCCCGGAAAAACGGACATTTCAAAATCACGCCGGGGGCCGAGGGCATTCGGCTGAATGTGGAAGCGACCAGGGAAAAAGTGATTAAGGCGCTCGATACGGAGGGCGACATCGAGGTTGAACTCGTGTTGGAGACCGAGGAGCCGGACCAGACCGAAACGATGCTGAGCGAGGTCTCCGACGTGATCGGAACCTTCACGACGTCCTATTCGCTGGACAACAAGGGCCGGAATCAGAACCTTGCGGTCGGCTGCTCCCGGATTTCCGGCATTCTCATGATGCCCGGCGAGTCGTTCAATTTTAACAATACGGTTTCGCCGGTTGACGAGGCCTCAGGCTATATGGAGGCAAGCACCATCGTCGACGGCGAGTATGTTCCCGGCCTCGGCGGCGGGCTGTGCCAGGTCAGCACGACGCTGTACAACGCCGTGATCCGCGCGGAACTGAAGGTTACGGAGCGGTATGCTCATTCTCTGGAACCGGGCTATGTCCCGAACGGGCAGGACGCAGCGATGAGCATCGGCGGAAAGAATTTCCAGTTTGTGAATTCATCCGAATATCCGATCTATCTGACGATGAGCGCCTCGAACGGAGCGCTGACCTGCACGATTTACGGCAAGGAAGTGCGGGACCCGTCGCGAAAAGTGACCTTTGAATCGGTGCAGACCGGGACGATCGAGAAGCCGGAACCGGTCATTACCGAGGACAGCGGCATGGAGAAGGGCAAACAGGAGGTCACGTCGTACGGCAAAGAGGGATCGAAATACGACGTCTATAAAATCGTAGAGGAAAACGGAAAGAAAACCCGCGAATATTTCAGCAGCAGCACCTACAGCGCGACGCCGGACCGGATCACCGTCGGCACGAAGGAACCGGAGGACGGCGAATCAGGCGGGGAGCCGGACGGCGAACTCCAGGATGAACAATCCAACAGTCCCTATTATGACAATCCGTACAATGATCCCAATGACAATCCGTACGGCGGTTCCTATTACGAGCAGAACAGCGATCCGAACGGCGAACAGAACGGCGGTCCCTATGAAAATACGTACAGCGATCCCTATGACAATTCATACGGCGATTTTTATGACAATCCATACGGCGGGGAACCGGAGGAGTAAACGGAGGCATCGATGAGAGAAGAAATTTTAAGGGCAATGGATAAAAACGCGCGCATCCCCGTGACAGACCTCGCGGCGATTCTGAACGAGCCGGAGGAGACGATCGCGAACGAAATCTCCCGAATGGAAAAGGAGAAGGTCATTTACGGGTACCATACGCTGATCAACTGGGACAAGACGAACGAGGACCGGGTTCTCGCGCTGATCGAGGTACGGGTCACGCCGCAGCGCGATCAGGGTTTTGACGCGATTGCCCAGCGGATATACCGGTTCTCCGAGGTGTCCTCGGTGTACCTGATGTCGGGCGCGTTCGATCTTACGGTCATTGTGGAAGGCCGCACGATGAAGGAGGTCGCCCTGTTCGTCGCGCAGCGCCTCGCGGTGCTTGACTCCGTTCTGAGTACGTCGACGCATTTTGTCCTGAAAAAATATAAGGAAAACGGCATCATTCTGGAAGGAGAAAGGAAAGACGAAAGGATTCCCGTTTCGCCATGAGAAAGTTTATCAATTCCCGTCTTGCGCAGATTCCGCCTTCCGGAATCCGCCGTTTTTTCAACATTGCCGCCGAGATGGACGACGTCGTTTCGCTTGGCGTGGGCGAACCGGATTTTGACACGCCGTGGAATATCCGGGAGGCCGGCATTTATTCCATCGAACAGGGCCGCACATTTTACACGTCAAACGCGGGACTGACGGACCTCAGGGAGGAAATCCGCCACTATACGCTCCGCAAGTACGGCCTGACCTATGACGCGAAGACGCAGATTCTGGTCACGGTCGGCGGCAGCGAAGCCATCGATGTCGCCCTGCGCTCGATTCTGGAGCCGGGGGACGAGGTTCTGATTCCGGAACCCTCTTTCGTCTGCTATACGCCGTGTACGATTCTCGCGGGCGGCGTGCCGGTCCCGATCGTCCTCAAGGAGGAAAATGATTTCAAACTGACGCCGGAACAGCTTGAGGAGAAGATCACAGCGAAAACCAAGGTCCTGCTGTTCCCGTTTCCCAATAATCCGACGGGCTCGATCATGACGCGCGAGGACATGGAAGAGCTGCGGGATGTGATCCTCCGTCACGATCTGTTTGTGATCTCCGATGAGATTTATGCGGAACTGACCTACGGGCCGAGCCGTCACGTCTCCATCGCCTCGCTGCCCGGTCTCTATGAGAGGACGCTGGTCATCAACGGATTCTCCAAGGCCTTTGCCATGACCGGATGGCGCCTCGGCTATGCCGAGGGACCCGCGGACCTGATCGCGCAGATGACCAAGATGCACCAGTACGCGATTATGTGCGCGCCGACGCTGAGCCAGTACGCGGCGATCGAGGCGCTTCGCAACGGCGATGTGGAGGTCGAAAGGATGCGGACCGAATACGATCACCGCCGCCGTCTCGTGCTGAAACTGCTGCGCGGGATGGGACTGCCTTGTTTTGAACCGAAAGGAGCCTTCTATGTGTTCCCCTCCATCCGCCGGTTCGGCATGAGTTCGGAGGCGTTTTGTCAGCGCCTTTTGCAGGAGAACAGGGTCGCTGTCGTGCCGGGGTCGGCCTTTGGCGAAAGCGGCGAAGGGTTCATCCGGATTTCCTATGCCTACAGTATGGACAGCCTGAAATTCGCGCTCGGCAGGCTCGCGGACTTCGCAGCGCGGCTTACGGAGGAGACGCGGCGGCTTCCTACGGCGTAGAGGAGGCGCGGCGG
>CAYUPA010000009.1:4836-9175 GCA_964446565.1 uncultured Lachnospiraceae bacterium | reverse complement strand
GGCGTAGAGGAGGCGCGGCGGCTTCCCACGGCATAAAAGAGGGCTGTGAAATATATTCACAGCCCCTCTTTTCAAAACGGCGGCACAGCGAAAATGACAAGCCGATTACCATCACGGGAGGTCTGCATGGATACCAAAACGCTTTCAAAACTGGAATTTGACAAAGTGCGGGAACGCCTTGCCGAAAACGCGGTGTCGGAACCCGGAAAGGAACGGTGTCGGTCGCTTCTTCCGTCCTCCAGCCGGTATGAGATCGAACGCTGGCAAAAGGAGACCGGCGAGGCGTATACCCTGCTTTTGCGGAACGGCCGGCCTCCCCTGTACGGACTGAAGGATATCCGCGACGCGGTGCGGCGGGCGCAGTTCGACGCGGCTCTTACGATGGAGGAGCTTCTTGCCGTTGCGGCGAACCTTGAGACTGCCTCGGCGCTGCGCGAATACGGAAAGCGCAGCGGGGAGGACGAGGCGTATCCGTGTCTTGATCCGATGTTTGCGGGCCTTAGCGGACTGTCGTCCCTGCAGAAGGAAATCCGCCGCTGCATCGCCTCCGAGGAAGAAATGTACGACACGGCGAGCCAGAAGCTCCATTCGATCCGCCGGGAAATACGCAGCACACAGGAGAAAGTGCGGTCCCACCTGCAGGGGATGCTCCATTCGCCGCTCTATAAAACGATGCTGCAGGATGATGTGATTACGCTGCGGAACGGGCGCTACTGCGTTCCGGTTAAAGCGGATTACAAAGCGAGCGTGCAGGGCATGATTCACGATCAGTCCGCGACCGGCCAGACGGTCTTCATCGAACCGGCCGCCGTGGTGCAGCTGAATAACCGGGCCGCGGAGCTGGATTTGGAGGAAAAAAAGGAAATTCAGCGTATTCTTGTGCAGCTGAGCGATCAGGTCCGTCTTTACGCGCAGGAACTGCTGATGGAGTTTGAACTGATGGTCCAGCTCGATTTCCTGTTCGCGAAGGCCCGTCTGGCGCTTGCGATGAACGCCGTGCCGCCGGTCCTGAACGAAAGAGGCGTCATCGCGCTTAAAAACGCGAGGCACCCGCTGCTTGATGAGAAGACCGTGGTGCCGATCTCGATTTCGCTGGGAGAGACGTTCACCTCGCTGGTGGTGACCGGCCCGAACACCGGCGGGAAGACGGTCACCTTAAAGACGCTGGGCCTCCTGCAATTGATGGGGCAGGCGGGCCTGCACATCCCGACAGACGAGCAGCCGTCTCTTGCGGTGCTGGATCAGGTTTTCGCCGATATCGGCGATGAGCAGAGCATTGAGCAGAGCTTAAGCACCTTTTCTTCGCACATGGTCAATATTGTGGCGATTTTGCGGGATGTTACCCCGTCCTCCCTTGTCCTTCTTGATGAACTGGGCGCCGGGACAGACCCGGTAGAGGGCGCGGCCCTTGCGGCTTCGATTCTGGAAGAGCTGCGGCGCAGGAGGGTTCTTACGGCGGCGACGACGCATTACAGCGAGCTCAAGGTCTACGCGCTGTCCACAGACGGCGTGGAAAACGCGAGCTGCGAATTTGACGTCGATACGCTGCGTCCCACATATCGCCTTCTGATCGGCGTCCCCGGAAAAAGCAACGCCTTCGCGATTTCAAAGCGCCTCGGCCTGCCGGACTCTGTGATTCAGGACGCGGAGCGGCTCCTTAAGAGCAGCGATATCAAATTTGAAGAAACGATCGCCGATCTTGAGCGGCGGCGAAAAGAAACGGAGGAGGAGCAGCGGCGCATCCGTCTGC
This sequence comes from uncultured Lachnospiraceae bacterium, assembly GCA_964446565.1. Lineage (GTDB taxonomy): Bacteria > Bacillota > Clostridia > Lachnospirales > Bianqueaceae > CAYUPA01. Next base: position 7,425 of record CAYUPA010000009.1, on the reverse strand, counting down.
AGCGCAGGGAAATCGACGATACGGAGCGGCGGATTCGGGAAGAGCGGAATAAGCTGGAGCTGCAGAAGGAAAAGATTCTGACAAAGGCCCGGGAGGAAGCAAGGGACATCCTGCAGAAGGCCAAGGCGGAGGCGGATGATTCCATTCGAATCGTCAATAAGCTCGCCCGGCAGAAAGAGGTCGATATGCGCGCCCTCGAAGCGCAGCGCAGCCTCCTGCGGACGAAGGCGGCCGAGGCGGAGGATAAGGCGCGGCAAAAGGCGGAAGAACCGGTTTTTGAGACGATCGACCCCGAAAAGCTGCTGCCGGGAACCAGGGTGCGGCTTAAAACGATGGAGCAGGACTGCATCGTCGAAACCCGTCCGGATCACAGAATGCAGCTTACGGTGCAGGCCGGTATCATGAAGATACAGATTCGTGTGCAGGATATCGCGCGGATTCTTTCGGAGGATCCCGTAAGCGTCCCAAAACCGAAAAGGGGAACAAAAGAGTTAAGCGCAGAGCTTAACTCCGGGTATGGTTCAGAGCTTAACTCCGGGCATGGCTCCGAGATTAACTCCGGGTTTAGCGCCGGCGCTTTTCAGAAGACGCAGACAATCCGCCCCGAGGTGGATCTGCGCGGCATGACGGTGGACGAGGCGATGGCGGTGCTGGATAAATATATCGACGACGTGTTTCTTTCCGGGATTTCAAAGGTCACCGTGATCCACGGAAAAGGGACGGGGACGCTCCGCGAAGCCTGCAGGAAGTATCTGAAAAGCTGCCCGTTTGTCAAATCCTTCCGTCTCGGCGCGTATGGCGAGGGCGAATCCGGCGTCACCGTCGTGGAGATGAAGGAGCGTTCGTAAGGACAGAGAAGGGACGATAGCGAATGAATAAGCAGAAGATTTTGATAGCCGACGACGATGCCAATATCGCGGAACTGGTTTCACTCTACCTGGAGAAGGAAGGCTACGAGACCAAAAAGGCCGCGAACGGGCGGGAAGCGCTGCGCCTCATGCAGAGTTTCAATCCGGACCTTTTGATTCTCGACATCATGATGCCGGAAATGGACGGCTATGAGGTCTGCCGCGAGGTGCGCAGGATCAGTTCCGTCCCGATTATCATGCTGACGGCGAAAGGGGAGACCTTCGACAAGGTTCTGGGGCTGGAACTCGGCGCGGACGACTACATGGTCAAGCCCTTTGATACGAAAGAGCTGGTCGCCCGTGTCAAGGCGGTTCTGCGCCGCACGGCCGCGCCGGAAACCAAAAACGAGAAGCGGGTTCTGTATCCGGGGCTTTTGATTAACCTGTCCAACTATTCCGTAACCTTTATGGGCAAGGAGATCGAAATGCCGCCGAAGGAGCTGGAGCTTCTGTATTTTCTGGCCGTGCACCCCAATCAGGTTTTTACAAGAGAGCAGCTGCTGAATCAGATTTGGGGATACGAGTATTACGGCGATACGCGCACGGTCGACGTACATATCAAGCGAATCCGCGAAAAGATCGATCAGGGCGGCGAGGAATCCACATGGAGCATAAAAACGGTATGGGGCGTCGGGTACAAATTTGAGGTGAAGTAATGGATGAAAATGAAGATTACTTCAAAGAAGGCCCCTTCGGGGAAATTCACTTCCATCCGCGCGAAATTTCTGGGAGTCTATCTGCTGCTGCTCCTCTTCGCGATGGCGCTTTTGTCCGCGGTGCTTCTCAATTTCATTAACTCTTTTTTTATTTCCAATCAGGAAGCCAATCTCCGGCAGACGCGCGAAATCATCGATTCCGTGCTGACGGAGTCCGACTTCCGTTCGAGTTCCGCAAGGTCCACGCTGACGACGGCGGCGAAGGCGATCGGCATCACGATCTGGATCTGCACCGAGCCGGAAAACGGGAACGTCGCCCTGTACTGCTACGGGGAGAACGCGGAAAAACAGGAAGCGAAGATCGCGAATGATCTTTCGGGGCGGAGCCGCCAGCTTATCCAAAATGTGATCGACGGCATTGAAATGGAGCCGACGCGCGACGCCTTTCCTGAAATTTTTGACGAAGATACGCTGACAATCGGCTACCAGCAGCAATATCTCGAAGAAATGCCGTTCATGGGCATTACGATCGAATCCTTGAAAAGCGGCGCTGTGATTCTGAATATTTCGATGTCGAATATCCGCAAGCCGTCGTATGTCGTCTTCGGCGCCGTAGTGCTCGTCATGATTCTGGTCGCCGCCATCGCGACGATTATGATCATCATCCTTTCCAATAATATTCTGCATCCGGTCGAACAAATGAAGGATGTGGCGAAGGCGATTGCGGACGGCGATTTTACCAAGGAAATCACGGTGCAGCACAACGACGAGATCGGCGAGCTGGCCCGTTCGATCAATACAATGACAAAAGAGCTGCGCGAGCTTGAAAATATGCGCAGCAGCTTCATCGCCAACATCTCGCACGATTTCCGGTCGCCTCTCACTTCGATCAAAGGCTACGTCGAGGCGATACTGGACGGGACCATTCCTCCGGATCAGTACGAAAAATATATGGGAATCGTTCTGGATGAAACCAACCGCCTGACGAAAATGACCAACAACATTCTCGATTTGACCAAGATGGA
>CAYUPA010000009.1:0-4826 GCA_964446565.1 uncultured Lachnospiraceae bacterium | reverse complement strand
AAGATGGAGAACGGACAGGACGAGCTGACGATGACGAATTTCGATCTGAACGAGATGATCGTCAAGATGGCCATCGGTTTCGAACAGCGCATCAACGCGAAAAAGATTCAGATGGATTTTCAGTTCGCGCAGGACAAATTGTTTGTTACGGCGGACCTTGACCGGATTCAAAGAGTGATGTACAATCTGATCGACAATGCGTTAAAGTTCACCAACGAAGGCGATACGATTCAGATTTCGACGGGCGTAAGCGGCCGCAAGGCGCTGGTCGAGGTCGCGGACACGGGCATCGGCATCGATGAAAAGTTTCTGCCGCACATCTTTGAACGCTTTAACAAGGGCGATCAATCCCGCGGCGCGGATAAAAAAGGAAACGGCCTCGGACTGGCCATCGTCCGGCAGATTCTCTTAAATCACGGCGAGGATATCCGGGTCAGCAGCAAAGTCGGCGAGGGAACGCGGTTTTCCTTCACGCTGCCGCTGGCCTACCGAATCAATCTCGTGGAAAAACGGTAGCGGCGGAATCGTTTACAGACCGTTCACAGGTTTTTAAAAAAGTATGGCTATACTGTTGTTTATCGAATCAAGAGAGTAAGACCGCCTGAAAACGGCAGAACGGAGGACACCATGGATTATGATTTGAATCAGGGAAACGACAGGGAAAACCCGGACATGGACCCTGCGAATGAAACGCAGGGCGAGGAAACGCTGTATACGCAGGGCATCGAAGAGCCGCAGGACGTGTGGAAGGCCGGCGACGCGCTGAACGGCGCCCCGTATCCGGATTCGCAGACAGGATATCAGTCGCAGGCAGGATATCAATCGCAGACAGGGTATCAGTCGCAGACGGGATATCAATCGCAGACAGGATACCAGTCGCAGGCAGGATATCAGTCGCAGGCCGAACCCCAGCATGGGGACCAGTCCGCGCAGAACGGAAGCGGTTCGGTCCCGGGCGGCGGTTCTGCGCCCAATGGCGGCGGCCCGCGGTCCCATATTCCGGATCTGCCCGAAGCGCCGATGCCGCGCCGGAAGAAAAGCGGCAACGGCTGGAAGATCGGGATTGCGATTCTTTGTATCGTCGCGCTCTGCGGCTCTATTTTCGGCGGCGTCTACTGGAGTGCGTCGCTTCAGAAAAACGGCGGCTCCTTTACCTTTTTGTCGCATCAGCCGCAGGGAGACAGCGAGGCGGGCGACGTCGAGGCGCTGCAGAATTCGACCTATGATTCCATCGCCGATATCGCGGAGGACGTCGGCAAATCGGTCGTTACAATCGTCACGACCATCCAGTCGGACGATCCCATGGGCATTATCGGAAATTCGTCCTACGGCGAGGCGCTGGGGTCCGGCGTGATTATCGGGGAGGACGGTGATGAGCTTTACATCGCGACCAATTATCATGTGATCACGGGCGCGACCGCGGTGAGCGTTCTGATCGGCAAAGACGACAGCACGGCGATCAACGCCTATTATAAGGGTTCGGATTCGCAGATGGACATTGCGGTGATCTATATCCGCAAATCGGATATCCGCGAAGAGGTTCTGTCCGATATCAAGATCGCGACGCTGGGCGAAAGCGACGATCTGAAGCTGGGGGACCTCGCGATTGCAATCGGAAGCCCCGTCGACAAATCGCTGAGCAATACGGTGACGGTGGGCATCATCAGCGGTCTGGAACGCAATGTAACATTCCAGAACGATGATAATACTTCGCAGACCCTGACACTTCTTCAGACGGACGCGGCGATCAATCCCGGCAATTCCGGCGGCGCCCTTGTAAACGGACGGGGCGAAGTGATCGGCATCAATAACGCCAAAATTGTGGCCGAGGACGTAGAGGGAATGGGTTTCGCCCTTCCAATGAGCACGGTGAAGCCGCTGCTTGCGGAACTGATCGCGCACGGCAAGGTCGTCCGGCCTTACCTTGGCATCACGGGCATGGCGATCGAGCCCGGGTCGGATTTCGCAAAGTACTATAACCTTCTGAGCGGAATTTATGTCGCCTCGGTTGTGGACGGAGGCTCGGCCGCGCTTGCCGGAATGAAGGAGGGCGACGTAATCATTTCCTTCAACGGGGTCGCTGTGGAAGTCTTTGACGATTTGACCGACGAACTTGCAAAGTGCGAGATCGGCGATACGGTGCAGGTCGAGATTCTTCGCGGCTATGCGGAGGACAAACTCGAAACCCTGACGCTCAGGGTCGTCATTCAGGAAAAACCGGCCGATTACGAATGATACGGGAGAATGACGATGCCGTGGATTGAGGATATTCATGAGGGCGATCATATCATCGGTCATTATCTGTGCCGGGAGAAGCAGCGGATGGTGTCCAAGAGCGGAAAAAGTTATTATTCGATCGTCCTGCAGGATAAAACCGGGACGCTTAACGCGAAAATCTGGGATTTGACCTCGCAGATCGAGAACTTCTCCAAAAACCAGGTGATCAAGATCGACGCGAATGTCACATCGTTTCAGGGGGAACTGCAGGCGAATGTTGTACGGCTCAGACCAAGCCGCGGCGACGAATATCAGCTTTCCGACTATCTGAAGCAGACTTCGAAGGACGTCCGTCAGCTCTACGCGCAGATTCTGTCGATGATCGATTCCATGAATAACGAATATCTGCGCAGGCTGCTGCAGTCCTTTTTTACGGACGATCCGGAGTTCGCGCGGAAATTTCAACAGCATCCGGCGGCCAAAAGCGTGCATCACAATTACATGGGCGGCCTGATCGAACACGTTTCGTCGGTTTTTCAGATCGCCTGTTTTGTGGCGGGTCTGTACGACGGCGTCGATATGGAGCTGGTCTCGGCGGGGGCGCTTCTGCACGATATCGGCAAGCTGGACGAAATTACGGACCTTCCGGCTTCGGAATATACGGACGCGGGGCAGATGCTCGGGCATATTATGCTCGGGTATTCCGCTGTTTTGGAGCGGATTCGCATGATCCCCGGCTTTCCGCAGGACCTTGCGGAGAAACTCCTGCATATCATTGTCTCCCACCATGGCGAATTGGAGTTCGGATCGCCGAAGACGCCGATGACCCGGGAAGCGATGATCGTGCATTTTGCGGATGATATTGATGCGAAACTGAAGCTGATGGAATCGGCTGTGGAGGAAGACCGCGCGGAGGGGCGCTGGACGGCGTTTAACCGTCTTCTGAACCGCCCCCTGTACAAAGAGGAGAATCGTGGCAAAAACAGGTAAAAATCCGGATAAGGAAAGGGTTCCCGTTGTAAAAAACGAAACCGTTTCGGTCCGAATTCGCGATCTTGGAAATCACGGCGAGGGAATCGGGACCTGTAAGGGGTATACGCTTTTCGTTCCCGGCGCGCTGCCGGGCGAGGAGGTTGAGGCGAAGGTCGTAAAGGTCAAACCGCATTTCGGCATCGCCCGCCTCGAAAAAATCTGTCTCCGGTCCCCGGAACGGACGAATCCTGTCTGCCCCGCCGCGGGGCGGTGCGGCGGATGTCAGCTGCAGCACCTGTCCTACGCGGGGCAGCTTCGTTTTAAGGAAAACCGCGTGCGTGAACTTCTAATCCGCATCGCGGGCGTCGAAAATCCGCAGGCAGAACCGATCATCGGGATGGCGGACTGGCCGCATTACCGCAACAAGGCGCAGTTTCCGGTCCGCGCGGTCGGCGGACGGCTCTGCGCCGGTTTTTATGCGCCGAACAGCCACAGGCTGGTGGAAGTATCCGACTGCCTGCTTCAGTCCGAAATCAGCGGCCCGATCCTTTCGGAAATCCTTTCCTTTTGCCGGTCCGCCGGAATTTCCGCTTATGATGAGGAGAGGGGGACCGGTCTGCTGCGCCATATTCTGATTCGTGACGGGCGCCGCAGCGGCGAAGTTCTGGTCTGTCTCGTTGTGAACGAGCGAAAATTCCCCCATAAAGAGGAGATTTGCGAGCGGCTGCGCAGGCGCGGCGTCACGTCGCTCTGCCTGAATTATAATTTTGACAGAACAAACGTCATCCTCGGGCCGGAAACGCGGGTTCTGATGGGACCTGGCTATATTCACGATACGATCGGCCCGTTGACATACCGGATATCGCAGCATACTTTTTTTCAGGTAAATCCTGCGCAAACGGAGAAACTGTACCGGACGGTGCTTGAAATGGCGGGCCTTACGGGCGCGGAAACGGTCTGGGACGCATACTGCGGCGCGGGTACGATTTCACTGTTCCTTGCCCGTTTCGCAAGGAAAGTCTACGGCGTCGAGATCGTACCGGAGGCGGTCGAAGACGCCCGGGCGAACGCGCGCGACAATGGAATCCGAAATGCGGAGTTCTATGTCGGGAAGGCGGAGGACGTGATTCCCAAACAGTTTGCTGCGGAAGAGAACCACGCGCAGGTCATGGTGCTGGACCCGCCAAGGAGCGGCTGCGATCCCGCGCTGCTTACGGCCCTGCGGAGCATGGCTCCGGAGCGCATCGTCTACGTTTCCTGCGACCCGGCGACGCTGGCGCGGGACGTGAAACAGCTCTGCGAGGGCGGGCTGTACCGGCTGGGGCGCGTGCGCTGCGTGGATATGTTTCCGCAAACCGTGCATGTGGAGACTGCTTGCCAGCTAAGCCGCATAAAATAAGGATTTTTGCATGTTTTGGAGAAGAAAAAAAGCGTCTTTGCCACCCATTTGCCACCGTAATTTTGAAACAAACCGAAGAACCCGGACGCCCGGCAGCCCCAGTGCCCGCCTGAGAAGGAGAAGGCCATCGAGGATGCCATGCGGCACTTCGGTATGATAAATTGACAGATTTCAAAAATCGCAAAAAAATATTGACAAATTTAAACAAATATATTTACATTAAAATAAATATATGGTA